>JAGLDW010000579.1 GCA_023145395.1 Lentisphaeria bacterium
CTGTCGAAACGGCTTCGCCCTCCCGAGGGGACCGCATTGGTCACCAGAGCTGTCGGTCGAGCGTGCGAAACTGGATGGCCTCGTTGACGTGCTCCGCTTGGATATCCGTGCTTTCCGCGAGATCGGCGATCGTTCTGGCTACGCGCAGGATGCGGTCATAGGCTCTCGCACTGAGGTTGAGTTCTCCGATGGAGAAGCGGAGAAGAGTTTGCGCCGACTCGCCGAGTCGGCAGAACTCGTCCAGCATGGCGCCATCCATTCGCGTATTGGCTCGGACGTTTGTTCCCGCGAACCTCTCTTCCTGCAGTGTTCTCGCTTTGGAGACGCGAGTGCGGATGGCGGCGGAGGACTCACCTGTTCGCCGACGCATGAGTTCTGCCTCGGAGATGGGACTGACCTCCACGTGGATGTCGATCCGGTCGAGGAGAGGGCCTGATATGCGGGACCGGTAGTGCATGATCTGCCCGTGGCTGCACCTGCACTGGCGCTGTGTGGATCCGAAATGTCCGCACGGACATGGATTCATGGCTGCCACGAGCATAAAACTGGCCGGGAACGTGAAGCTCCCCGCTGCGCGCGAGATGGTGACCTCCTCGCTTTCGAGGGGTTGGCGGAGGACTTCGAGCACATTGCGCTTGAACTCGGGCAGTTCGTCAAGGAAGAGCACACCATTGTGCGCCATGCTGATTTCTCCGGGGCGTGGCGTGGCCTGCCCGCCAATCAGTCCCGCGTCGCTGACCGTGTGGTGTGGTGCGCGGAACGGTCGTTCCAGGATCAGTCCGCAGCGGGGGTCGAGTGTGCCAGCGATGCTGTGGATCTTGGTTGCCTCCAGCGCCTCTTCGAGTGTCAGCCGGGGCAGAATGCTGGGGATTCGTTTCGAGAGCATGGATTTACCCGTTCCTGGGGGGCCGATCATTAGCACATTATGCCCGCCTGCGGCTGCCACCTCGAGCGCCCGTTTGGCGCATTCCTGGCCTTTGACATCGGCAAAATCCGGGGCGTGTGTTGTTTCCGCTTCCTTGCGGAGTTCGCAAAGTTCGACAACGGTGGGTGTAAGGCTGGTGTTTTCCTGGACGAATCCGACCGCCTCGACCAAGTGGCGGACTCCGAAGACATCAATGCCTTTTGCCATTCCCGCCTCTTTGGCGTTTTCGGCTGGGACGATGAGGTTGCGGATCCCGCACTCCCTAGCATGCATGGCGATGGGGAGGGCTCCGTGGATGGGGCGCACCGTGCCGTCGAGCGCGAGTTCGCCGACGACCATTGTGTTCCCAAGCTTTTTGTGGTCGCATTTCCGGGTGGCTGCGACCATGCTCATGGCGATGGGCAGATCGAAGGCGGCGCCGTTCTTGCGCACGTCTGCGGGCGCCAGGTTTACTGTTGTCCTGCCGTGTGGGGGGTAGAAACCACTTGTGCTCATGGCGGACCAGACGCGCTCTCTGCTTTCCCGCACGGCGGCGTCCGGCAGTCCGACCATGTTCACCACCGTGTCGTTCCCCGTCTCCGAGGCATTGACTTCAACCTCGATGCTGATGGCGTCCACGCCTTGGATCGCCGCGCTCCATGTTCTCGCTAGCATGCTCTTCGTCTCCATATGCTCTAATGATGCGTTGCTTTCATAGAGGAGACGGACCGAAAGAGGTGATTATTTGTAGAAGGCAAAGAAATATATGCCAAAATACAAGCGTGTACGGGAGTGCGATCTGCATCTGCTTGGTTTTTCGGCGTTTTTTCTGGTTTTCAGCGTGTTCTTCAAGAGGATGGAGATAGGTTGGTGAGGATGCTCGTGTCTGTGGAGTCACGCAGTGTTATGAAGAGAAACATCCGATTTTCGAGGAGACGGAGACCCGTGCAAAGAATACTGGAAAGCTTGTCTGGTCCCTGGGCGTTCGGCGTCTGTCTGCTCTTTCTGCCTGTGTTCTCCCCGCCGGCAATTGCATCGGATGCGGATGTGGTTCCGTTTTTCCGGGAAGATTGCGAAGTCGCCGCTTTGCGCGCGATTCGCAAGGCGAGGAAAACCATTCTGGTTGCGGCGTATTCGCTGACCTCGAACTATGTGGTTGCGGCGTTGATCGAGGCGAAGGAACGCGGGGTGGCCGTGAAGATGAAGATTGACCGGCACCAGTCGGAGCAACGCAATGCCCCCAAGCTGATCGGCCGCTTGCGCCGAGCGGGGATCTCGGTCCACACCGTGGCTCAGCCATCGCCGTATTCGATGCACAACAAGTTTTTGGTCATCGACGGAGGCACTGTGCTCACGGGCAGCTACAATTTTTCGATTGCGGCAGCGCGTGGGAACTGGGAGAATTTTGTGCGCATTCGTTCCACCAAGGTGGCGGACACATTCACCCGGGAGTGGGAGGGCCTGCGCACACGGAAAAAGGTGAACGGAAAACGCCTCAAGAAGCGCTAGCGCTCGGCAAGACCGAAGTCTCGAAGCATGTCGCCCCGGTTTCGCCAGTCGCTCGTGACTTTCACGAAGAGGTCGAGGCGAATCGGCTTGTCGATGATGGTTCTGAGCTTTGTGATCGCTTTGGATTTGACCTTCTTGATCATGCTTCCGCCCTGGCCGATGACAATCCCCTTCTGGCTTTGTCGCTCGACGTGCAGCGTGGCCGTGATGTGAACGGCCTTCGGCTTCTCCTTCCAGACGTCCACGCTGACGGCCATCGCGTGGGGCACTTCGTCGCGAAGGCTTTCCAGCAGAGCTTCCCGGATGAGTTCGGAGGCGATGTCTCTCTCGAAGGCGTCTGTGAGCTGCTCCGGGTCGAATAGGAAGGGCCCTTCCGGCAGGAGTTCGACGATGGCGGCGACAAGTGGTTGGAGCGTGTCCTTCTTCAGCGCGGAGACGCGGAATAGTGCCGCCTCGGGCAAGTGCACCCGAAAGAATGTCTCCGCCCGCTTCATGCCTTCCTCATTGGCGACGTCGTTCTTGTTCACCACGAGAATCGTTGGTTTGCGGGTTGCCGCCGCCCGAGTCGCGACCATCAGTGACTCGTCGCCCTGGTCCCGGGTGGGGTCGGCGATGCAGACGATCACATCGGCCTCTTCCAGGGCGCGGGAAATGGCATGGTCCATCGCTTTGTCGAGCTGGTGCTGGGGCTCGTGGACTCCCGGCGCGTCGATGAAAACGATCTGCGAGTTTTCATCCGTGAGGATGCCGAGGCAGTTTCGACGCGTGGTCTGGGGCTTTTGGGACACGGCTGCCAAGTGGTAGTCCAGGAGGGTGTTCACCAGGGTTGACTTGCCGGTGTTGGGTCGCCCCAGGAGCACCACATGTCCCGTCTTGCCCGAGGGCCAGGCGCGCAATTCATCAAGCGTGAGGGTGTTCATTTCACTCCGTGCTCGGTTTCGAGGTCAAAGTTGGGAGAAGCTTTCCAGTGCGAATAGCGTCTTTGTGCGCTGGACACCTGGCTTGTGGATGATCTGTCTGGTGATCAATTCGGACAGGCATTGGTTGGTTTCGACTCTGAGGACGGCGACCATGTCGTATTCGCCGGCCACGAGATGCACCTCAGCCACTCCCTTCAGCTTCGCGAGTTCCTCTGCCAGATCGTGGGCGGATTTCCCCTCCACATGAATGAGCACGAATGCTGTGACCATGGGTTCGTTCCTTTTTCTTCGCTCCACCGGCTCGACCCGGCGGAGACGTTGCGTTTTGGGACAGTTACTCACATTTTGGATTTCAGA
>JAGLDW010000058.1 GCA_023145395.1 Lentisphaeria bacterium
GACATCCCCGCCTTTCTCACGGACGCGACAGGCATTCTGATCGATGGCATCCGTAGCCCGAAAGGACTGACCACCAAGTACGGGCCGAACATGGAACGCCTGCCCGACGTGCTCGACGAGTACCGCAAGGCCACCGGCCTCAAACATATCGTCTTCATCCCCTACGGCTGGGAGAACCGGGGCACCTGGGTTGGCATTCACTACCTGCCCGCATTCCCGAGCAATGAGTTCTGGCGCGACATGGCTGCGAAGCTCAAACAACGCGGGAACCGAGTGGGGATGCTCACTTCCGGCTTCTGGTGGGTCGTCAAACGGAAGACCAATGGCAACGGCCCCGGATTCGATGACAGCGCGGACTTGGAGACCCTGGGCGACATGTGCATCCGCAATGCCGACGGCAGCCTGTACACGGTGGACAACTACGACAATCCTTTCACCGGGGCAACCTGGCGAGGCATGTCCGTCCGTCTCTGCCACGGCAGCAAGGACGCGCAGGCCAATCTCACCAAGACCTTTCTGGACATCGCCCGTCTTGGAGTGCCCCTCGTCAGCTTCGACCAGGAGATTGGGGGAGGCATGCCCATCCCGTGCTACGACACCCGGCACGGCCACGCTCCCGGCTTCGGACGATACCCGTGGACCGGACTGCGCGACACCTGCGAGGCCATTCTCGCCGAGGGCAAGAAGATCGAGCCCGAACTGGCGCTGTTCATGGAGAACACCAGCGAGGTGGCCATCCCCTACATGTCCACCTATTGGAGCCGCCAGTTCGCCGAAGTGTACAGCCGGGGAGGAAAGGAAACCCAGGGGATCGCACTCTTCAGCTACCTCTACCACGAATATGTCACGGCCATCGGAGCGGCCTGCGTGCAAGGACAGGGCGAGGCGCCGACCAAGGAACTGCGCGGACGCATACTCGCCAACAATTTGGTGCGTGGCCTCATCCCAGGTCCCTTCATGAGCCAGGTGCCTCTGAAAAGCGAAAAGGAGTGGCATCGGTACGTGACCCGGGCCTACACGTCCTTCTGCCGCCCCTACGCGAGTTTTTCCGAGTTCCTGCTTCGTGGACGCACACTTCACACTCCCCGAGTCACTTGTGCCTCCGTCAAGACCAAGCTCAACTATGTGGACCGCAAGCACGGCAAGAAACGCTGGAAACGGGGAAAGCCACTCAGCACCAAAGACATGGAGTTTGCCGCAGTCGGCGCAGGCGC
>JAGLDW010000580.1 GCA_023145395.1 Lentisphaeria bacterium
TGAAATCCTAAATTCAAAATGTGAGCAATTACTTTGCCTCGACCTCTGCGGCGACAATAACCAACGGATCAAGTTTCGCACTCCGCATGGGCAGGTCGGCCTTGGTGGCGCGCCAGCCTCTGTGACGAAGCACGCCTGTGAATGGGGGCTGGCTGGAGGCGTTCCCGGTCACTCGGATGCTGCGTGGGTCGAATCCCTCGGGCACCTGAACGCTGTCTCCCTCCTTGCTCTCGTGAATAGGCTCGATTCCGAAGTTCTCCCGTAGGACCTTGCGGCAGTTGGCGTGTACTTGGCGGACGGCTGCACCCACCTGGGCATCCGGGAATCCATCGATGTCCTCGCACAGAAAGTCCACGAGCCGACCCTCTCGCTGGAGCAGGACGAGAGTGTGGACACTGGCGCCGCCGGGCTCCTCCCCGTCCTTCGTTTGCTCAGGCGCCTGCTTTGTCTCTGCGTCCTCGGGGTCTGCCCTTGCCGTTCTCCACGCCTCCGCAGCCTCGTTCGAGCCGAGAATCTTCCAGAAGGCGCTCCATGCGATGCCGAATCGTCCCATTGTGTTGTCTCCCGTTGAGCTTTGGCGAACAGCGCGCTAGTCGTCGCCGCCTCCGAGCACGCCTGTCCTGAGCAAGTAGTATAGAAGTTGCATCACTGCGGTGAAAGCCGCCGCGACGTAGGTGAGGAACGCAGCGTTCAACACGGCTTTCGCATGGGGCAGTTCCGTAGGTGTGACGATGCCCGCCTGCACCATCGCCCGTTTTGCCCGCGCGCTGGCATTCCACTCCACTGGTAGCGTGATGATCGAGAAAACCACGGCGATGGCGAACATGACGACGCCCACCAGCAAGAGCGGGCGCAGGAAAAAGCCGCCGATGATGAACCAGTAGGATAGATTGCTGCACACACTGGTGACGGGGACGAGGGAGGTGCGCAGCCCAAGCCACGTGTAGCTCTGGGCATGCTGCAGAGCGTGTCCCGCCTCGTGGCAGGCGATGCCAACAGCTGCCAGCGACGGGCTCGAATACACGCCTTTGGAAAGCCGCAGCGTCTGTGTGCCCGGGTCGTAGTGGTCGGTCAGCATGCCACCGACGCTCTCGATGCGCACGCCTCCGATTCCATGCGCCTGCAGCATGCGAGACGCTGCCTCGGCACCGGTCAGTCCGCTTGAAGAAGCGCTCTTGGAGTACTTCCGGAATGTGGATTTCGTGTAGAAGGACGCCCACAGCGCCAAAAGCAGCGCCGGGCCGACAAACACGAAATACACAGGATCGAAGAACATCATCGGATCAGGTTTCCTTTTTTAACTCTTTGTCTCTTTCTTTGACCACGGGGTGTCGTCACAAGTTTCCCACCACCCACAAAAAGAACGCGATCCAGATCGTGAGCATTGGCACGGCGGCCAGATAGGTGACGAGAATCAGATGGGACATGGCCTGGGTGCCGCGGTTGTGCACTTGGCACATGACGACCAGGTTGGTGGCTGGCGGCACGGATGCCTGGATCATGAGAACCAGAGCGCACATGGGGTCGTGCGGGATCAGGCGCAGTCTCCAGAGCGTGACCGTGATGAGGACACCAGCCAGCGGCATGAGAATCTGGCGGACCCAGAACAGGGCGCCGAGCGTGGGCAGTGCTGCGCCTTCATTGCTCATGCGAATGTCTGCCAGGCTGGCGCCGACTAGGAACAGGGCGCATGGAATGGCCGCTTGTCCGATGAGGCTCGCCGAATCCAGCAGGATGCGCAGCGGGGCACCCGTTTCGACCACTAGACTACGGAGTGGTGGGATGGTGCCTAGGGCGATGCTGACAAGGATACTGATCACTGGAGGGCTGAGAATTTGCTGCCAGCGCAAGGAGCGCACGGGGCGACCCGAGAGGAACGGAAAGCCAATGCCCCAGAGGCATGGCGACATGGCGACTAGGTAGACCGAGATGTAGGCGATGCCGCGCCCGGCCGCTTCGGGATCGTTGGCGAAAATCGGGGCGGTGCTGGCCAATGCTATCACTAGGGGAAAGGGGATGTAGCCGCTGTTGCCGAACGTGCAGGCGGCGGTGAGCACGCGACGTTCATCGGCCGGTGGACGGACGAGGAGCATGGCGATGCCACCAAAGGTGAATCCGAGTCCGATGTACACCAGTGCCGTGAGGGGCAGGGCGGACCACGCCTTCAAGTTGGCGGGGTTCACGCTGACGCTCAGTTTGCTCACCAGCAGGCAGGGCAGCATCAACCACAGAATAACCTGGCTCAATTGCTGTCGGAACTCCTTGGTGAAAACGCCACGCCGCGATAGCCAGGCGCCGCAGAGGCACACTAGGAAGATCTTGAGCACAGAGAAGAAGCTGACGGCGAATATGCTAAGCATGGAGAACTATCCTTGCGGCGGCGCCGATGATCAGACGTTGACCTCGTCAAGCGACGACCCAGCCGTGGCGCTAACAAGCACTGGATCCACATCGGTGGCTAGGAACTCCTCGACTTGCTGGGGCGCGCGTCCGATGAAGTTGACGGGTTCGAGCAGTTCATCCATCTGGTCGCGCACAGCGGCGAAGAGGGAGTCCTCCCGCAGCAGCTCGATCAGGTTGTTCGCGCCACCGTCCTCCTTGACGTGTCTGGACGCCTCCATGGAATGCTGTCGGATGGCTTCGTGCAAGTCCTGCCGATCGCCCCCGGCCTTCACACAGTCCATGATGATGTTCTCGGTGGCCATAAAGGGCAGTTCCTGCCGGATGTGACGTTCGATGATCTTCGGCCAGACGATCAGGCCGCTCGAGACATTGGCCACGGTGGACAGCACCACATCCGCCCCCAGATAGGCCTGCGCCACGCTGAGCCGACGGTTCGCGCTGTCGTCGAGCGTGCGTTCCATCCATTGGTTGGCATGCGTCTGGGCCGCGTTGGCGCTGAGGGAGATGACGAAGCGCGCCAGCGAGCAGACGCGCTCGCTGCGCATGGGGTTGCGCTTGTAGGCCATGGCGCTGGAGCCGACCTGGTTCTTGCCGAAGGGCTCCTCGATTTCCTTCAAATGCGCGAGCAAGCGCACATCGGAGGACATCTTGGCGCCGGACTGGGCGATGCCGCTGAGAATCGCCATCGCCTGAAAATCAATTTTTCGGCTGTAGGTCTGTCCGCAGACAGGTACGCGCGGTCCGAATCCGCAGAGTTCGGCCACACGGTTGTCGAGCGTTCGCACCTTCTCATGGTCTCCCTCGAACAGTTCGAGGAAGCTGGCCTGTGTTCCGGTGGTGCCCTTGACGCCTCGGAATGGCAGGTCACGGATGAACTGCTCGACGGTGTGGTAGTCCATGAGGAAGTCGTTGAGCCACAGGCAGGCGCGTTTGCCCACGGTCGTGAGTTGGGCGGGCTGGAAGTGGGTGAAGCCGAGGGTGGGCATGTTCCGGTATTCGTGCGCAAAGTCGCGCAGGCGCTGCATCAAGCCGAGGAGTTTGTCCCGAAGGATAACCATGCCGTCGCGCATCTGGACCAGGTCCGTGTTGTCGCCGACGTAGCAACTGGTTGCGCCGAGGTGTATGATCGGGCGCGCGGCGGGACACTGCTCGCCAAAGGCGTGCACGTGGCTCATCACATCGTGTCGCAGTTCGCGCTCTTTGGCCTCTGCCACCTCGAAGTTGACGTCGTCGAGGAAACTCTCCATCTGGGCGAGCTGCTCGTCCGTGATCTCTAGCCCCAGTTCCTGCTCGGCCCGGGCGAGCGCAAGCCAAAGCCGCCGCCAGGTCGAGAACTTCTTCTGCGGTGACCAGTTCGCATTCATTTCCTTGCTGGCATAGCGCAGGGACAGGGGGTTTTCATACAGGATCCGTTCCATGCCGTCACCTTGTGCCTCTGGGATGCTTTCGAGCATCCGTTGATTCGAGAAGATCTTGCAGAACTATAGCGCAGGCGAGGCGAAAATTCGCGGGAGGAACGGATTCTGGATGCCCGTGGTCAGAGCGTCCAGATGGCGTTCATTTCAGCAATTTTCAGTGTGTGGACGCGTGCAGCGGGCTGGAGTTCGAGCATGAGGCCATCCAAGGGACGCCTCATGACTGCGCCGCCGAGGGAGAAGGCGGTTCGGCCGTGGCTGGCGAAGAGTTCGACAACACAGCGATCGACGAGCAGGCGCAGCTGCAGCAGTCCGTCTTCAAGAGGGGTCCTCGTCCGCGTGTTTCCACAGGTCAGTTCCTCGCTCGCAGGATCGTAGGTGATCTCGAGTCCGCGGACAGACAGTCGGACAGGCGTGTCTGCGGGTTCGATCGTCAGTTCCAGGTCGAGGAGTTCCGCATCCCAGGCGGCGAGCAGTGCGCTGGCCTCTTCGTTCGATGGTTCATCGACTAGGAGAGACTCCGTGCGGAGCGCGTCGAGTTCCCGGACCGGGTAGAAGCACAGACGAGGGCCATCGGCGGTGCTGCGGAGCGTCAGTTCGAGAGGCACGGTCATGCCCTGTGAAAAGGGCATGCCAGGGTAGGTCGTGCCTTGAAGCCATCCCATCATGATCATCCGACCATCAGGCGCGTCGGAGAAGCGCTGGGCTGCGTAGAAACTTGGCCCGCAGTGCCCGGGCACCCGCCCCGTCTCCGGGGTGAATGTTGTACCGTCGAAAGTGCCCACCATGTAGACCGAGCGGACGATTTCATGCTGTCCGTTGGCGGTGCCCCTGCGTAGACCCCCATGGAGCACCCATTTGCGGTTGGATTCATCCCCGTCCAAGGGCAGTTCAAAGAACTCGGGGCATTCATACCAATTCCCAATCGCGCTGAGGCACGACCAATTTTTCAAATCCCTGGACTCGTGGAATGCGTAGCGTGGCGTACCGTTTTCGAGCTCGTCGTAGACCACCATGACCCATTTGTCCTGCGGTTCGTAGCGGACGATACGTGGGTCGCGCCCCTTGTGTGCGAGCACGGGGTTCTCCGAGTGCTCCACCAGCGTTTCTCCCCCATCCAAGCTGTAGGCCAGGCATTCCCCGCGGCCCGTGCTGGTGAAGGAGACGACGAGAGGAGAGTCTCCATCGGCACCAAACCCGGCCGTGTTCCCGTGGTCGATCATCCCTCCCCCTGAGTAGGCCATATCCTTGAGGGATTTCTGGAAAAGTGCGGTGGGCCTTTCGCGCCAGTGTGCGAGATCGTCGCTCACCCAATGCCCCCAGTGCATATTGCCCCAGCCCAGGCCAAAGGGGTTCTGCTGGTAGAACAGGTGCCAGGTGCCATCGACGTGCACCATGCCGTTCGGGTCGTTGTTCCAGCCACGTCTGGGGGTCAGATGGAACTGAGGTCGATGCGTCTCCCCGTAGAGATTATCCCCCACAGGCAGCTCGTCGCTGATTTGGACGGAAGTCTCCAACGAGGCCTCGAGCGCGGGGGACAAGCCGGCGGGCGCAACCAGTTCCAGCGTCTCTCCGCGGAACTCGCTTACATCATAGAACGCATGCCAGTCGGGATCTCGCTCGGCCAGTTCGATGTTGAACTCGCGCACCATCCTTCCGTCACGCTGGAGTTGGAGAACGACTTTTGCGGCGCCGTTGCGCACGGGGAGGATGAGATTGGTGGCCTCGATCAGCAGTTTCATGGTGTCCGGTTCCCGTGTTCTGGCTACTTCTGGTGGATTACTTCGCAGACGGGCTCGCCGTCCTTGGGCAGATGCGGAACGACAAGCGTCTGCAGGGCGTCTCCCTGGAATCGGGCGACCCATAGATCTGTTGCCGCTGCATGCCCGGCGACAACGCCCGGCGTGCTCCCAATACGCAAGCGCCTCTCGCCTAGTTGAATCTCCAGCGCTCCATTCACGGCCGAGAACTTTGGAACTGCGGCATCCACGTTTTCCGTTGCCCCGAAGAGAAGGAGGGTGATGGTGCGAGTGGGACCGCTCCCCGTGCGTTCCGCAGTCACATCATGGGTGGCCCGGCGCGTGTTCTTGCGCTTGGCGATTGTGGGGGAGAGAGTTTCGCCGGTGTCCGTGACAAAGAAGCATCGCAGAGAGGCGTCTCCGGCCGTCGTGCGGAAGCCAGCGCCATCCGCCTGCGTGTCACCATTCGGATGGAGTTGGAAGCGTGCGGTCCCTCCACGCGCGCCGAGGTCGATTTCATCGACGAGCACAAGCGTGCCGGGGCGGAAGAAGAAAACGTGTCGGCGGTAGCTGCGTCCGTAGGATCGCGAGGCGTCGCCGCAACTGTATCCGCAACGCTCGTCGCTGTGGTGCAGGAGCGTCGTGCCCGGCATCCACTTGTTCTGCTTCCGTCCATCGACGATGGGCACATTGTGGTCGGTGGTGCGGCCACCTAGTCCGTCGGGCAGGATCCTCTGCCCGTGCGCGTAGAGCGTGATCTGGTTCATGTTCTCCTCCTTGTGCTGGCCCTTGCGCCCGCAATGGTGAAGGAGGATGGTCGGCTTTTCACTCCAGCCACTGCGCCAGACGGACAGGCCCACGTCCGCGAAGAGCGTGCCGGTGTTTGTCTCGGCCGGAGGCCTGGCGGGGCGCGTGGGATCGAACCACCAGAATGCGTCGCCATAGCCCGGCGCGTTGGCGTTGAACTGGGCGAGCCATTGGACTTCCGGCGACTCGAACTCGCGGGCGATGAGCTGGAAAATCCAATGATTCCAGAGCGCGCCCGCACCGCCGCCGTTGTAGCCCAGGTCGCGTCCTTCCCAGTCGGCGATCATCAGCTGGAACTTTGCGTATCTCATGAAGAAGGGATCGCGCAGGTGATCGACCCCAGCGGCGTTTCGGAGCAGGTCCGCAAAGCGCAGCCACTCATTGACGCCGTAGTTTCCATAGGAGGGGGATTCCGTCCAGGCGCCACTGGTGTGTTCGTTGCAGGTGTCGAGCAGGAAACGTTCGGCAAGCGCGGTCCAGCGTCCGGCGCGCGGATGTTCCCCGAGCAATGCCAGTCCGGCCGTGCCCAAGCCACAGCAAGTCACGGCCGTGTGGTTGCCACGGAGGTCGTTGTAGATGGATCCGTGACCGGAGAGCATGTTCACATAGAGACCGTCGGCCATCGCGGCGATGGCGCTGCGCACTTCGACCCTCTCCGCCTCCGTGAGTTGTCCATGCGCGATGTCGTAGCAATGGGAGAGCACCTGCAGCGGGTAGCCTGTGCCGAAATCGAAATACCGGTAGGCGGGCTTCTCCCAGAAGCGCCAGCGGCTGATTGCGAGTGCCCAGCGGCGGGCCTGGTCGGCGAATGCGGAGTCCGCAGACACAGCGGCGCCGATGACCCATTTCGAGGCCATGTGCCAGTAGAGCACACGCCAGGTGCGCTCGATGGAGACGTCGTTTTCGACAAATGGGTCGTAGGGCGCCGAGCGGCCTGCGGGAATCTCTGGTGGCTGCAGTTCAAGCAGAAACGGGCGCCAGAGATGGTTGTCCCCCTGGATCCTCTCCGTCGTCATGGGTTTTGGCTGGAGCGGTTCGCCGCTGGCGAGTCGCGCCAGACGGGCGAGAATGTCGGGACAGGTCTCTGCGTGTGTGGTGGTGGCGCGTTTGCGCAGTTGCTCGCGCTGACTGGCGCGGAAGCGGAGTCGCGGGTGTTCGGATGTCGTGGGTGTCAGGTCGCGGCTCCGAATTTCTGCCTGCCAGTCGCGTTCGGCCATGAGGCCGGAGAGCGTGCGTGCATCGTGGCGCGTGCCCTGGGCGCTGAATCGAAGGCTTGCGAGCGCCAGGGTCTGTTTCTCGATGCCGCTCCATCCCCACGTGGAGAACCGGAGGCTGATTGTGTGCTGACCAGTTGCCGCGAAAGCCTCCGCCAAATTGCGCACGCAGACACCTTCGGTCTGCCGGTCGCCCAGCACCTTTTCCGGTCCTCCATCCAGAGCGCCGATGAGCTTCCACTGGGCATTCCCGTCGCCAATTTCGATCCGGAGCCATGGACTCTTGCTGAGATCCACTTCGAAAGAGTGTGCAAGTGCCGCCATGCCGATGCCCCGGCGGGTGAACCGGACCGTGCCGTCGGGTGTAGTCTCAATCTCGCATTTGGGCGCCGGGTGCCAGGCACCGTCACGTCCTATGGCATCCGTGCGCCAGTCGGCCGCATGGCAGGCGCAGGCACAGAGCAAGAGACCAATCAGGCAGCGCGCGAAGATTTGCATAGCGGGACAATTCCTGGTAGCAGTAGTGCTTGGAGGTCCAAAAGCTTGACAGCACAGAGATCAAATCTATCGTTTCTGCTCGCCTCTGACAAGGGGAGATCGGGAGGCATTGCAGGTTCCGAGCATCATTTAATCCCCGGGTTGTGATTTTGCCAATGCGCCAACTACCTACATGTTGCGCTATTCACTTCTGTGAGCGAAGGGCGTTAACGCCGCGGTGCCCGGCTTGGGGGGGGGATTACGGATTGCAGGGCAACGGACACCTCGAGCTATTCTTCATATGAAAGGAGTCAAACGATGAAAATGGACAACAGGAGGACGGTTGGAATATTGGTGATGGCGACGTTGTTGGCAGGACAGGCGACCAATGGTGCAAATACCGGTGCGGAGAAAGACACTTCCCGGAAGTTTGTGAGCGTCAAGGATTTCGGTGCACTCGGAAATGGTATCGCGGATGACACCGCGGCCATTCAGGCGGCGCTGAACGCGGCCAAAGGGGCAGACAACAACGCCGTCGGGCGCTCAGTGTTTTCCCTATACTTCCCGAGTGTTCCGGAGGGCTTTTACAGGGTGACCGAAACGCTGGTCATTGACGGCACTCACGGACTTGTCATTCACGGGGATGGCGCGCTCACCAAGCGCGGGGGTGAAAACGCAACGATCAGATGGTACGGGACCGAGTCCAAACCGGTGTTTCAGGTGAAAGGCGGAACTGGTCATAAGGAAGTTGCAGCCGGGCTGGCGAGAACAAAGGCATCCAACCCGAATTTTTACATTGCCTTCCGCGATCTGACGATATCGGGGTATCGGACGCGTTTGCCTCGAAAGGGTGAGCTGCCGACCGCGCTCGCGCTGTCAGGGATTCACTTTGGCACCCTCAAGGGGCAAGGGAACCCAACGCTTTGCCGCCGCGCCATCGTGGAAAACGTCCACATATTCAATTGCCGCTTCGGCATCTGGTCCGGCAATCCCGATGGCGAGAACACGGATCATGCCACTGTCCTAGTCACCGGCTGTGTCATCAACAGCAACGCCCAGGCCGGCATCTACTGGGGAACCGGCAATGCCCTGGCCAACGTCATCTCCTGCGATGTAGGTGGAAACGGATGGGCTGGTAGTTCTTTTCCCGTCGATGCCTACTCTGCACAAATCGGGGCGAACATCCATGTGCAATCCGGGTATATGGATATTGTCAGCAACACGAGCGCCGGCCGTCCGACTTCTGCGGACATCTATCAGTCGTCCGGCCGTGTAGCCATCATCAATGCTTGGTCTGATACGCTCGGATACTTCTTCTACCAAGCAAGCGCCAGCCGGAGTGGCAAGGCCTATCAGGTTGGGCAGATCACCGGTGTTCGCCACTACGCAGGCACCATGGATGCGACGAATACGCCGAACTCCATGCGGATCGTGGCGCCCGGTACGTTTGTGTCCAGCTGCATGGTGTACGGCAACATCGAAGTGATGTCCGGGCTTGGCGGACGCCCTGTTTTCGCCGGAATAAACTTCATGCGCCCGGGGGCAACGTACACCGGCTCGGGGGTTCAGGCTCAACGCAGTCTGACCGTGCTCGGCAATGCAGGAAACTCAGCCCAGATCCTGCTCGGCGGCGCCAATGCCGGTGTGCCGTTGGCGCACAAGGGAAGAGCCACGCCGCAGATTCTCAGTATGGGCAACAACCCGTGTCTGTTCCAAGTTCTGGATGCCTCTGCCGCCGGTACCGGTCTGTCCTTTCACACCAGAACCGACGATGCCAACGGCAACCACACGCTGCTGATGAATGGCTACTTCACCAGAACGGGAGTCAAGCCTCTGCAAGCGGACAAGATGGTCTGGCTACTCAAGTTGGGGGGCTCTCATGGCTGGAGCGTGTCCGGGTTCGATCCCGCCGGTTCAGCCGATGAGATCCCGTTGGGCTCCCTTGTCGACTTCGGCGGGTTCAAAGTCGCCCCGGTTAGCGGACACCGCAGTCAAGTTGCTTTTCAGCCACCTGCAAGGCGCGGTCCGCCGTCGTTTCAATCCGGTGATTTCTGGATAGGCAGCATGTACTATGATACCTCCACTAACAAGCTGCGGGTGAACACCGGCGGCTCGAAGTGGGTGGATCTGCACTGATGAGGAAACTATGCGGAGATTCGAAGTATGAGGTATTTGTGGGTTGCATTTGTGCTGTGGAGTTTCTCCCTGCTGCAGGCTGGGGAATCGTCAGAGAACGACAGGGGGATTCTACTGATTGATCCCACGTATTCAGACTGTGGGCAGTCTGTCAAAGATGCGCTACACCACTTCGCAAAGGGGCGAAGTGTCACCTGTATCCATTCTCTGAATAGGATATCCGATATAGCCACTGCGGATTGGTCCACCGTGGTTCTGGTAGACATTCGTCCAGATCAATATCCGGAAGACATAAATGCCGCATTGAAATCCATACTAGGAAACAAGAAATGCGGAGTAATGATATTGGGTCTTCCCGATACGGATGAGGCTGTGGCTTGCTTGCTTGCATTTGTCGAACGTCGTATCGCTGTTCATGCAAAGACAAGTCACCCGTTCAAAATGCAGACGGCATCGTGGATTTGGAAGGAACAACCGGTAGGGGAAGAGGAAACGGTTGTGTTTCGCAAGACGTTCCTGTTGGACAGGATGCCTCGAGCATCCTATCTACTGGCGACAGCCGACAATACCGCGAAAATCTGGTTGAATGGGACGGAGATTGGAGGCAGTGACTCCTGGACCAGCACTTCGGCCTTCGACGTGCGGGATTATCTGGTCAAGGGACGGAACACAATCGGCGTGGAATGCCGGAATGTGGATGGACCCGCAGGGCTGTTGCTGGAATTGTCGCTTTTCGACAACCACGGCGACCGCTTGGTGATCGCGTCCGATTCGACTTGGAAGCAATGCGGCGGAAACCCTCCGGGATGGAGCAAGCCTGCCTTCGACGACGAATCCTGGGGATCAGCTCGGGTCCTGGGAGCCATTGGACAGGAGCCATGGGGCGAACGTGTCGAGCCCAACTACGCACTGACACAGAGGCTCGTGGATGTGATCCGCTCCGAACATCCCGTCGTAGCGGGATGCCAGAGACGAATGGGCGAGTTCGACATCCCCTACAGCCTCCATCTCGGCCATGGAGCCGTCGGCATCCTGAAATCCGGGGAAGACTGTGTCGCGGCGGCCGGCTCGAACGGCACAGCGGACAGGATCCTCGTTCTCGCTCTGAATCCGGATCGGACTGGTGAGGGAACGGCGACAGCATTTCGCGCGAATCCGTTTCGCCGACTGCTGACGCAGGGCGTCCTCTGGTTGTCCGGTGAATCGGAGTCAGCCATATCGAGCCGGTTTGCAGCGGCGGCCTCAGCATCTGCGCCCCGGGGACAAACGGTTCCGCACAGCATCGGCCGCCGACTTGGAAAAGATCTCTTTCCCGTCGCCATGCAACTGTCCCCCCTCCCGTGCGACTACGACATACGGCATGCGCGATATTTCTACAAAACGGCCACCCGCGCGCGGCTCCGCGCCATTGTCGATGACATGATCGAGCATGGGGCGACATCGCTGTACCTGTCCCCTCCCGTCTCCCTGCAGGGAAAATTCGGCGACACGGTGAACTATGCGCAGAGCCGCGGCATGACGGTCACCTTCAATGCCGGGACGCACTCCGAATTGTTCGGGCGTGACAAGCCACCCGAGATCTGCGTGTATTCAGACACCTACGAGCCGTCCGTCCGAGAGAAATATCTCGCCACGCGAAAAAGCTGGCAGGGGATTCCGGGACTATCCCATGTCTTTCCGTATCAGGATGAGCCCTTTCATTGGGGGCAGAAATCCTTTGGCTACAACCGGGACGTGAAATCGGAATTTCGAAAACGATATCACTACGAACTTCCCGCGGACTTGGATTCCATTCGAGAGGATCCGAAATCGTGGTTGGACGTGATCAATTTCCGATCCGATTTTTTTCCGGATGGTTGGAGGAGAGTCTATAAGACAATCAAGAGCATCGATCCGGATATCAATGTCATTCTCACACACGACAGCCACAATACCTTTGGCGGAGGCGTTGGACATCAGACGATCATCGCCATCGATGATGTATTCCACTGGGGAGGCGATTTTGCGGATACTTTTGTTTTTGACATTTACCCGTACATGATGATCGATTTTCGCTATGGGAAGTACAAGGAGCTTCCAAAACCAAGAATGGCGCAGACCCATTTCGCCATGGCTCAGATGCGCAATCTGACTCGTTCCTACGGAAAAACGCTAGGATTCTGGTTCGGAACCTACAACGACACCTGGTTCAAACAGTTTATGAACAAGAGCCGCCGCGCGGCGTACTGGGCGGAGAATGAGATGTGCTTCACCGCAGTGGCCAATGATGCGGATTTTCTCTGTGCCGGCTTCAATGTGCCGCAAGACCAGAAGCACTGGGACACCCTGGGGCGGGGACTCGGCGTCATCCACAAGGTCGGGCCTCGTTTGCTTGCGACCCGCAGGGTCAAAAGCAGAGCCGCTTTCCTGTTTCCGCGCACGCAGTACGTTCAGATGCAGACGGAATACTGGAGCGTGGCCCAGTCCTTCGAGCTGTTTCAGCGAGCGTTCGGGGAGTTGGACGTCATCCACGAGGAGCAGATCACCGACTCCACCATGAACGGGTACGAAATGCTAGTGCTGTGCGACATCGAGCTGCTGCCGGAAAAGGTGGCCGAGTCCGTTTGCCGTTTCGTGCGGGAGGGGGGCGTTGTGATAGCCGACCAGGTACCGAGCCTGGGACGCTTCCGAAAGCCGATGACGGCGCTGCATGGCCTGTTTGGCGTGGAGCCGCTCGAACCCGACCAGGACGGGGATGGTGGAAGAAAGGGCGGGCAAGACGCTGTTGTGCGGGGCCGGGCATTCCAGCGTGACTTCGAATTCCCCGCTGTCCGAATTCGCCCCTGCCGCCCGGGCGGCGGCCAGGTGCTGATGCGCACGAGCGAGGGTGCCCCCGCCTTGATCAGAAACAAGACCGGCCGAGGGAGCGCCTATCTGCTCGGATTCTGCCTGAAGGAGACCTATTTCAGCACTTGGGCGCACGATGATGTGAAAGGTCGAGCCCAATTGCGCGCTTTGCTGTCGTCCATGACGAATGCCGCCGGTGTCGTCTCCCATGTCCATTCCTCCAATCCGGATATTGAAACTGCCATCCGGGCGAATGTGAAGGAGGCGTTTCTTCTCGTCATCTCGCACGAAGCGGAAACGGAGGACACTGTGGTGCGGATTCGGGATCTGCCATTTGCGATCGGGCGCGTACGGGATGTGGAGACCGGGCGCGACATTCCGTTTGAGAAACGCGGAGAGGAAATCAGAGTACACGTGACGGTCGACCCCGTCACCAAGACACGCCTGCTGGAACTCGCGCGAGACCCCTTTCGCGCGACTTCCATGGGTGAAAAATAATGG
>JAGLDW010000581.1 GCA_023145395.1 Lentisphaeria bacterium
AACGGCGTGCCGGCGACTCGGGAGGGCACGGGGTTCACAGCCGAAGTGCCGCTGACGGCCAAGTCGAACGAGATTCGGGCCGAATTGCAGACCACGCGTGGCACGCAGACCTATGCGCTCAAGGTTCTGTGGGACAAAGCGTCGTTCCGCCGGTACCGGTTCTACATCGACGACCACAGCTTCTGTTTCGACGACATCGCCCGGCATGGATATGACTCGATCTTCGACTGCTTCTATTTCGACGCATTGCGGCGACTGCACCGTGAGTATGGCATGAAAGTGGTGCTGAACATCTTCTTCCGGAACGACCACGGAGATTTCGAACTCTCGGAATTTCCAGATCGGTACCAGGGCGAGTGGATCGACAACTCGGACTGGCTCAAGCTGGCGTTCCATGCGTATTCCGAGTTCCCCAACCGGCCGTACCAATACGCGTCCGCGCAGAAATTGGCCACCGACTTCGACCTCGTCAGAGAGCAGATTATCCGTTTTGCGGGCGAAGAGACCTGCTGCCCTCCAAGTGTCATCCACTGGGCCATGCTGCCGCCGGCCAACTTCGCGCTGCTGCGAGAACGCGGCGTCAGAGTGCTGGGAGGTCAGTACTTGCACGCGCAGCCTGTGGTCGATGAGCAACCTGGGACGGGCCCGTGCCCGGACATCGGCTATTTCCTCGATGTAGAGCGTGCGGCATATCTCGTGGAACACGGCGTGTTGCACGACTTCGACCACGGCATCACCTACAGCCGCGGCGACTGTGTGTTCAATCTCGTGCCGAAAGACCAGGTGATTGACAAGCTGGCGATCCGTCTAGGCAACCAGCAGGCCAATGAAGTCGTTGGCCTGGCATCGCACGAGCAATACTCGTTCCCGTTCTATAGCAACCATCTCCCGGACCATTTCGAGCGCATGGACATCGGCCTGCGGCACTTGACCGAGAACGGATATGTCGCAACGTTCCCGCATGAGGGGCTGCTGGGAAATACAGCCTGGGAAGACGACGGAGAGAGGACATGATGGGCATGAACCCACGCGAACGCATCCTGAGTGTCTACAATGGAGGGACGCCCGATGTTGTCCCGTTCATGCTCGACCTGTCCCACTGGTTCTACGAACGGAACAAGTGCCCCTGGGACCTGAGCGTGGCCTACGACGAACCCGAACGGGATTTGATCGAGTACCACAAGCAGGCGGGCGTCGGTTTCTACCTGCCGAACCTGGGCAGTTTTTTCAAGACCAGCTACTCCGACGAGGTCAGAGCCACTGTGCGCAAGAGTGCCGACGGAAGCTCCATCACCTGGGGTTTCGAGACGCCGCTGGGCAGCATCGAGCGCGTCAGAGTGTGGGAGGAGGAGTCCTATTCGTGGGGAATCCCGGACTGGAGCGTGACGACGGAGAAACAACTCCGGATCCTGGGCTATGCCCTCGGCAGCCGCACCTTCAAGTTCCTGCCGGAGAAGTATCAAGCCTGGCTCGATTGCATTGGGGATCAGGGCGTCTGCTATGTCGGTTCCGGCTACAGCGCCATGGGGCAGTTGCTGGGGTACTGGATGGGTATCGAGGGCACGATGTATGCCACCATCGACTGGCCGCAAGCACTGGCGGAGGTGGTGGATCAGATCAATGCAAGCAACTTGAGACTTGTGGATGTCCTCGCCGACTCCCCCGCCAAGTTCATCTGCATGGGGGACAATTTCTCCAGCGACGTCCAGCCTCCGCACTTTTTCAATCAATGGTCGCGGCGATTCTACACCGAGGCGATGCGACGTCTGCACGCAAAGGGGAAGAAGGTGGCCGTGCATATCGACGGACGGCTTTCGGGCGCCATCGCCATGATCCGGGACGCGGGTGCCGACTGCATCGACGCCGTGACGCCCCTGCCCATGGGCGACCTGACTCCGCAACAATGCCGCGACGAGGCCGGGCCGGGCCTCATCCTCTCCGGTGGCGTGTCGCCAGAACTCTGGTTGCCGCACACGCCGTTGCGCGCATTCACCGACAAGGTGACCGAGTGGCTCGAGCTGCGCCGACAGAGCCCGCGTCTCATCGCCAACGCCGGCGACCAAGTGCCGCCCGGCGCGGACGAAGACCGGATCAAGATCATGCGGGACCTGGTCGAGGAACACGGAAGATATTGAATGCCGAGCGTCTTCCCTTGCGTCTTGAGTGATCCCACTCAGTGGGAGAACGGCTTTCGTTTTTCGGACATGCGGCTCAGCGGGCCGTACCCCCTCCCACGGGCAACCGTTCTTCTCGGACACGCGGCTCAGCGGGACGCGACCCCTCCTGGGGAGAGTGGTCCGAACTCCGCGGCGCTGAGAACGCGTTCGTGGATGCGTATGTCATCGATGCATCCGTGATAGAAAGATCCGGTGGTCACCGTGTTGAAGCCGATGCCAAACCGGCTGATCCGGTTTCTGCCGGATGCCTCGCAGATGCCCACTCGCACCCGGAGGGGTCCAGCCATGGGCGCCGGTTCGGGCTGGCGCGGCGCGCGGACACAGCCGTGCCCGACAGCGAATGCGGCCAACAGGGATAGCACGGAAGATGCACGTCTCACAAAATCTCTCCGGTCATAGAAAACTCTTGCAGAGTGCCAACAGCCACGCCGGTTTGACAATAGGCCAAAACAAAGCTGGATTCCAACTTGGCATCAGAAGTTTGGAAGGCCGCGCAACCATTCAAGCGCAGCCGCGAGAGAATCGAGCCAACTGCGCACGTTCACGACACGTCCACCCTCGCCGTGTCGGGAAAACGGGGTGTCA
>JAGLDW010000582.1 GCA_023145395.1 Lentisphaeria bacterium
GACCATCGCTACTATGCCGTGAGCGTGGCGCCGAAGAGCGGTGCTCCTTCGTGCGTTCACCTGCTGGACCTGGAAAGCGGCCAGTGGCGACTGCTCCTGGACAAGCCCGGCTACCATGCGAAGCACGAGCAGTTCTCCCGCGACGGACGCAACTGTGTGTTGATCCAGCTCAACCAAGTCCCAGACGTCAAGAAAGTGCTGCTGGGCGAGCTGCCGCTGGATGGTCCCGCGCGGTTGTTCCCCGCAGACCGTCCGCACACGCCGCGGCCGACGGGGCACGAAGCGTGGGTCGGCACGACTGGGCGTGTCTTCTTCTCGACCGCCTCCGATCCGGACAGCATCGGCAACATCTGGACCGCGCAAGTCGGTGAAGACGGAGCCGCGCTAGTGTTTGCGGACAAGCAACGTTTCGGCCATGTCAGCGTGTCGCGCTGCGGGCGCTACTGGATCGGCGATACGGGCACGGAAGGTGTCCCGATCACGATCGGCAGCTTCGCCTCCGGCAACTGCCGCCGCGCCGTGTTCAGTCGTACCGTCTACGACGGGCAACAGTGGGCACACGCACACCCCTATCTCACTGCGGACAACCGTTGGCTGATCTTCAGCGCCCGACGCAACGGGCATCCCCAAGTCTATGGCGCCCTGCTAGCAGAAGGGTGGCTGCAAGAACTCGGCTGATCTGCTAGCATCAACGATCATGGCGACCATCGACAAGCCGTCCTCCTGGGGTCCGTGGGCTTCATATCGAGAGATTTTCTTGGCAGTTCGGTGGAGCGGGAGATACACGATTGTGACTAAAGGCATCCAGGTCGAGAAATGTGCACGCGGGGCACTTCCCAAGCTGTTGGGCGGAGCCTGTGCCCCGCGTTTCAGGCTGCGCATGATACTGGCCTTCGCCGCGCTGATTCTTGCCGCCGTCGGCTATGGGCCCCTTGCACGGGAAATCCAGTTCAGGAGACAGGTGCGCGTCTTCACGCATGCCGTGAACGAGAAACGACTCGGAGAGGCTCTCGATTTGGCCGAGGGGATCAAGGAACGCCACCTGCCCGCAAGAGAGATGCTCGCCGGACACACGCCAACGCTCGCATCGCATCCCAAAACCAGCGGCACGTTTTTCAAAAAGGCGCTGAACTCCGTCTGGAAGGGTGTGCGTGACCGGCACGCGGCGCTGACGGACCCAACTGCAGGCAATGTGCTTGGCATGGAGTTTGTGAAGGTTGATGCGGGAAGTTTTCAAATGGGATCGACGGATGGGAACTCGGACGAAATGCCGGTGCACCAAGTGCAGATATCGCATCCATTCTGGATGGGGAAATACGAAGTGACACAGAAGGAATACGAGGCGCTGACAGAGGAGAATCCAAGCCATTGGGAGGGGGATCTCCACCCGGTGGAGCGTTTGTCCTGGAACACTGCCGTGACTTTCTGCAAAGAGCTGACCAAAGCCGAACGAAAAGCTGGCCGATTGCCTGTTGGGTATGAGTATCGCCTGCCAACGGAGGCGGAATGGGAGTACGCGGCTCGAGGTGGCTCGAAATCGCAGGCGACGAAGTATGCCGGCTCGGACGACTTGGATGAAGTGGGATGGTACAGTTCGAACACCTTGAGGGAGTCGCATCCGGTGGGAGAAAAGAAGGCGAACGAGCTTGGCATCCACGACCTGTCGGGGAACGTCCGGGAGTGGTGTCTGGATTTCTACGGCAACAAGTACTACGGCGAGTCCCCGGAGTCCGAGGCGTATGGCCCGTCGGCGGGGGCGAACCGTGTGACTCGGGGCGGCGACTGGTTCTGCGGTAGAGACTACTGCCGCGTTGCGGACCGTAGCAACTGCGGACAATCGGCCGGATGGCGTTTTCTCGGCTTCCGCGTGGTCCTGGCAGTCCCTCCACCCAAGCCTCAATGAGGCCTTCCTCGAGTGTCGAGAGATTATTGGCAGTTGGGCTAGCGCCGCAGGGGGGTGTCTGCTTCGGTGATGATGGTGACGCTGGCTCTGGGGCGAACATCTCCCGACTGACAGTGGAAGACGATCTCGTTCGCGCCCGCCTCGAGGCTTGGCAAGTCACCTTGCGGGTGCACCTCGGCCAGAAGCTCTCGCTTGGGACCATAGAGCTTGCAGTCGTCGGGCCCGTATAGCTCCAAATAGCATCCGCTCTCGATGTCCACCGGGAATACAACCGTCTGTCCGCCCACTGTGATGCTGGGATGTGTGATAATATTCTTGACTAGAGGCAGTGCTTTGATGGCGCTCAGGTAGCAGGTCACAGTCGTATTCTGGGGCACGTTGTTGTACCAGAGGCCGAGTCGCCCGGCGAATTTGAAGGGGAACACTTCGCTGTACTGTTTGTAGAGGCTGCGTCCATAGGGCCAGGAGCTGTCCTCGTAGCGACCGGATTCCGGCTCGATAAGCTCGAAATACCGCCAGCCAGTGAAATCGACCAACACGTAGTGATCGCAGTCGGTGGTGTCGCGGTCCGTGGCGCTGCCCAGGCGAAAATTCAGCAGTTCCCCTTGTCCGTCCCCATGGATCCAGACGCCCATGGCTTGATGTTCGCTGAGATCTAGGGGAGGGGAGAAATGTTTTCCGAGACGGACCCAGGATGCTGCTTGTTTCCGGTAGTCCCGCTCGGCATGGTCCCAAAGCGAGAATTCGTCGTCCGGCGCCGACGAGTTCACCCCCTCGCAGCTCCCCGCGTTGGTGGCGGTCCAGCAACCACTGTGCTCGCCCACCTTGACCTGCGCGGAAGAGGGCTGGATCCCGGCGGACATTCCCGGTGCGGCCGCTGGATAGGAGTAGATCTTGCCGCTGTTCAGAATGACCTCGGTCACTCCGCAATCTCCAAGTTCTCCCGCTTCCTCGAAATCGGCCAGAACCACATTTCCGGGAGCATCATAGGGTGCCGCCGACATCAGAGCCTGGATCCGCAGCTTGAGCGGCTGGGCTCCAAAACGGTTCTCCGCCTGCCAGGCATTCGTGTTGCCACCCACATCCTCGACCTTGTGCCGAAGGTATTGCCGAGGGCGCAACTCCCACTCTCCGTCGGCTGCCTGCGAGAGGGCGAACTCCGCCCCCAGTTCCCGCAGCCTCGCCTTCACGGATTCGGGAAAATACTTTTCACGACGCAGGGTCTCGTAGTTCTTGATGATCGGCGCCACTTGGCGCAGCCAAGGCTCCTTGGCGTACATCTCGGGCGTGAGCTGTTGCAGCGAATACCCGGAGTCCGTGCCCAGTCCCTTGCCCCACATGTACTCAATGTCGTCGTCAAAGGTCACGTCGCGCTCGTGTCCTTCCCAAGCCCAGGCACGTGTCCAGCCCAGGTGCCGCGGCATGAAGATGCGTCGACAGTTTTCGTTGGATTTGCAGTGAAGATCAATGAATGTCTTGTGCCCACGGGAGGTGCGGTCCCATGCTTGCATGCGCGAGCGCAGGAACCAGAGATGATGGTGGAACGTGGCCATCTCCATCATGATGGGGCGGTTGAAGTTCTTGTGGACTTCGAAGGCGAACTTGGTTCCGTAGTGCCAGCGGTTCTCCTCCCCCCCGATCACGTGGGCGCCATCCAGTCCGTCCAGATAGGTGAAGTCAAAGCCGCATTCGTTGATCACCGTGGCAATGCGCTTCGCCACTTCGTCAAACAGTGTGGAATCGCCGTCGGGCAGGAAGCATCCCCAGCATTCCTTGAGGTGGTGCGCCTTCGCCCCTTTGGCGTGTGCCGTCGCCCGCGTGCCAAGTGCACCACGCTGGCAGCCGGTCACCGCGTAGGGGGGGGAGTCGTTGACGACTGCGTACTGGATCAGTTCATCGTCGATCTGCAGCACCATGCTGCGCCGGACGTAGTAGCTGACGTGTTTCGGCAGATCGGAGGTCGATTCGACCAGAGGCACGATGCTGTGTTCGGCGTCCAGGTTCGCCGCCAGCGTGTAGCTGCGTTCCTTGGCCAGCCGCGGGTCGGGAACCGGGGTCGCCCAGTCGCATTTCTTGTTGATCGAGAACGACATGGTGTGCAAACCCGCCAGAATCCCGGCGTCATGGAGCTTGTCCGTGACTGCCTTGACACTCTGGCGACCCTTTGGATACATGTGAGGGAAGGGCTGGTAGTCGCCGTAGTTCAGGCAGCCAATGAAGTCGATCTGGGTGAAGTTGAGAGCTTGGCAGAAGGCAATCCACTCATCCACCGTCTCTTCCGTGGGAGCGCCGAGGAGATAGCTGCCGTAGGTCAACTCGCTGTCCATGGCCCACGGGCCGCCGAGAGGGGAATGGGGGACTCCCGGTGCAGTCGCCACCATCTCCTTCAATGCATCCCGCATTTCGTGGTAGGCGCAGGCCACTAGCCCGGCCTGCGCGCCGACAAAGCCAAATCGTCGATAGCAGGCTGCCCAGAGATGCTGCTGTGGCCCCGGGAGTTCCTCCACATTGGTCTGCAGATTGAGTGCTAGCGTGCCGGCGGAGAACGGCTCGTCGGCGATCACGCGTAGGGAGGTGGGCAGATTGACGAACACCAGCTCGTCGATGTCACCAGTCACCGCCAGCACCTCGAAGACAAAATGCCGCGGCTGCACGTCAACCCGGACCGTGGCCGTGGCATTGGCAGCGGCAAAGGTGAGGGCGAGTTCGTTTCCGGCTTGGGTCACGGAACTCGTCTCGTATTCACGGTCCCCAAGCTTGACTCGGGCGCAGCAGGGTGGCGGCCCTTTTGCGATATGGTCCGTCCCGCTGGCCTTGTCGAGGAAGTGCAAATTGCGTCCGTCGTCGCCGATGACGTATTTCACAAAACGGTTTTCAAACGTGACGGGCATGCCAAGATCCCCCAAGTTTCAGAGTTGAACGCCTCACTGCAAGACAGGTCAGAACTCCGGATTCTTTTTCTATCACAGAGGGCACAGAGATCACAGAGAAAGGAACTTGATCATGAGGTGTTTGAAGATTGTGAAAACGCCCGTGCGTTCCTTCGCCTCCGGCCGGAGGTGTCTGATTGATGACCGATCACCTATCACGCGGCGGGTCTAGCGTGCAGCATGGTATTCCTGGGTTCGCAGGACTCGGAAACGGTCTCCGGCAGAGAGTTCCACGATGGAGAACGTCGTGCCTTGCTTGGGAGTGATGGGTTTGGTGGATATCACATCAAACCGTTCCTTCCAGGTCACCTGCTTGATCAGCCCCCAGTCGTCCCCATCGTCACTCAACAGGGATCTGCCCTGGAAATAATGGGTTGCCCCGAAACGCCCGGCGCGGTCCAGGGGAACCGAGTTGACGATGAAGCCCGGTTTCGGGCTGGTGGCAGCCACCTTGCCTTTGGCCATGACCAGAGAGGCTGTGTCCAGATGAATGACGAACAGATCGCCCGCCTTCGACACGTGACTGATCCGGAAGGGGCTGCGTCGGCTCCAGGCTGGATTTGCGAAGTCCGCAATCAATCCGCGCAGTTCTTCTCCCACCGGCAGTGAGGCGCGGGTATGGATCCGCCTGTTTTCCAGATCCACACGTTCGACAACGCCTTCCCATTCGGCCGCCTTGCCATCCCCGGAGAAGCGGAAATCACCGACTTCCAAATGTCCATTTCCATGCAGGATGGCTCGTTTCACGCTCCCGGTCCGGTCCATCTGCACAACCCCAAAACGACCGGCAAAGCGGATGTCGTACTGGGGTTGGCCTTTTGCCCGTCGCCAGTTCCCTGCGGATGCCGGGCGGATTGCGTCAAAAACCAAATCCGTGCTTCCATTTGCCAGGTGCACACCCAGCGCCACCACTTCTTCCTCTGCCTTTTGGTCCGTAGTCTGAAGTCGCTCGATGCTCTCTACCGCCGGCGTGCCTTCGAAGGGCTCGACAACGGCTGCGAAGGCAGATGACAACTCCGCCCGGCCTTGGCTTTTCCTGCGTGATATGACGTAGGTGGAGTCGCCGCCAATCGTGCCCTTTGCACGGGCTGCGATCAGTTGGGTTCCTGCCTGTGGCAGCAGGCTCAGACGCACTCCAAGTTTCTGCCGCAGAGCCAATCGCCCCACCTTGTCCGGTTTTTCCAGACCAAGACATTTGAGCCCGAAGAAACACCCGCTGCTCTCCGCATCTTTCCCGACAACTGTGAAGCGGATCTTGTGTGTGCCGGCCCGCAGCTCTTTCGTGCCGAGAACGATGGGTGTGGTGTGGTATCTGGTGGGACTGTAGTTGTTGAGTGGTTCCGCCAGTTCTTCCCCGTCCACGGACGCCTGGACAATGCCATAGCGAGCGTGCTTCACCATAACCGCGACGATGGCATAGCGCCCCGCTGTTTCAACAGGGAGGTTGTACTCCACGAAGTCGCCCGGTTCTTCGCCGCGATAGAAATGAACTCCCGTCTGCAGCACATTGGCATAGCGTCCGTTGCTTTCGCCGGCGATGGCGGGACCCGGATAGGACAGGGTCGCCATGGCATGACGTTCCCCCACCTGCCACTCGAAGGCGCAGGCACCGTCCGCGGGAGCGCGTTGGAGGTGATGAAGAAAGCCGTAGCCATTGCCCGGGGGCGCGCTCCAGTAGAAGCCTGCCTTCACCCCGGTGAGCCAGCCATCGCGCTGCACTTTCTTCCACCATTCATACTGGGGTCCCGCCAGCGAACCGCTTAGTTCTGGTTCCGGAAGGACAATTCCGTCCGTCTTGTTCATCTCGCCGTAGAAATGCCAGTTGTAGTCATGCGTCTGCCCGCCGCGGACCCGGAAGATGTCCAGGAAGTAGCGTTTCCCGGGACCGGCCTCCACCAGCGCGACGGTTCGCCGATACATGCTGACCTTTTCCGACGAGTAGCACTGCGGGTTGTCGGCGCTCATCACCTCGAAACCCGGCGCCTCGATCCAGTACTCGAGATCTCCGCCCGAACCATCGCCCTGGAGCTGATTCCTCTCATTGACAACCACGAGATTGTGGGATCCGGTGGCATGTGTCCAGCCACAGCGGAAATGTGCCCACAGATAACCTGGATCATAGGTGATTTCCTTGCCCAGAGAGAAGAAGTTCACGTTCATTTCGTCCGCTGTGCCATGATTGTTTGTCGGGCCCCAGCGGAGCAGCGCCGCGTCCTGCCCCAATCCTCCGCTCCGTAGGATGCCGATACCGCGACCGTAGGGGAGCAACGTGTTGCGATCCGGCACTGCCAGAGCAGCGGATTTCTCGCTGATCTGTTCCGCATCAGGAGGTGGCACGGCATTGTAGACTAGCCAGCGGCGCAAGTCCTTGCCGGTCTTGCTCCGAGCCGCATCCACGTCTCCCACGTAGGATGCAAGCATCTGCATGTAGGTCTGTCGGTCATGTTTGGTGCCCGATCTTGCCGCCAGATATTCCAGTCGGCGCTGGATGTGGGGATTTGGGCGTTGCCGGTCGCCGAGTGTCACCGTGCTGACGTCGGGGCCGGTGTCTCCCAGGGGAGGGACGTGTCCAGCACAGTCTGTGTCCAAGTCGGACCGGAGCATGGCGAGGCGCAACTTGGGATGGTCGTACAGGTTGATGCCTGCCGGATAGTCCGGGCTGCGCCAGTTCCGCAGCATCTCCGCGTGGTGACAGTACAGCTCAATGGCATGCGAGCTGTACATCAAAGCGGTTTCCGTGTATTGGCCATCCCGGTCGATGGTGTTCTCGAGAAAATTGAAAATGCTGAGTTCGCAGGTGAGGTCATAGGTCACGTAGTCGTCCAAGCCGAGCAACCTCCCACAGGCGAGGACGCCCTGCAGGTAGTCGCAAAAGCCATTGTGGAGCGCTTTGCGGGGAGAGTAGTCCGTCATCTCGTCAAAACAGTAGTCACCACCATTGCGGATGATGTTCTGCTCCGTGTTTTCTCGTCGGGTTCCCTTGCCGGTCACCGAAACAAGCTCCCATTCCGGGCTGTGATAGAGCAAATCATAGGCATCTGCCAGCCAGATCAGCATGCGGGCCACCTGGTAGTAGGGGCGATCCAGGCGGCCGCCTCGGGTGGGGTTGTCGCTGGGATACCATTCGGGACCCTTGGTGCAGGTTGGGTAGGTGACCGCCAGTTGATCGAAAAGCACACTTGCGGTGTGCGCAAATTTCTCGTCGCCGGTCAGCGCGTAGGCATCTGCCAAGGCCTGAAGAACGCGTTCGAACTGATCAATGGCGTATTCATTGTAGCTGGCTGTGAAGAAGTGGGTCTCTCCTGTCTCCGGGTTGACCCAGCCCCGCCCGTCATCGGGGTGGTCCGCATCCGGGAAGGTGCGCTTGCAGGCTGAGCAGTGGGCACTGCGAATGTGCGAAAAGGAAGCGCCGAGAGCTTTGCCACAGAGTGGACACTGAACTTTCCTGTTGAAGAGACTCCCGGGCAGCGGCACTCGTTCGCGGATATCCCGGTCACTCAAAGCGACCCACTTGTCCGCCAGCTGAAGGGTGTTGTGGAACCAGCTTTGAGCCCACGCCTTCTCTCTCACGTGTTGTTTGGCTCGTTCCACGTCTTCCAGGGTGACCCATAGGTTCGGGTGTTCATTGTCCTGCCGTGAGGCAGTGCCGAGCCGGGCCGATGTGGCGGCCGTATCTTTTTTCTTGTCGAGTTGCTGACCCGTCTTCCCGATCGGTTTTGGCCGGGGGGTCAGTTGTACATGGTCGGCGCCATGGACTACATATCGGGCAGCAATCTGCGAGCAGCCGATGTAGTGGCTTTGCTTGTAGGTGGATTCAATGGTGATCCGGATTGATGTGGTTACTCTGGCCGGGAAAGAAAGTGTGTGTGTCTCGATCGTGTCCGCCAAGCGCACGGACAGCGAGGCGCCTGACGAGAAGGAGATCGAGATCCTGGACCAGTTGTCGTAGATGTTCTGCATGGCAACGCCACGGATGAGCAACTGGTCTACCTGGATGGGCTTTTCGAACTCGATCTCAAGCCAATGAGGGAGCTGATTGCCTGCGGCCCAATGCGTGTCCAGGTTGCCGTCAACCGCTTTGCCAGCGGCGTACTTGGCATGCTCTTCGTGCGAGGCCCGAATGTTGGCAAGAGGGAGGTTGGCCGGTTCCGTTGCCCCGGGAAGTGTGCTCCCGACCAATGCCACCGCCGATACAAATCGTTTCATGAGGTGTTCTTTCACTGCTAAACTGAAAAAGTTACATGTGTGTGGGAATCGCTTAACAATAGTGCGTCAATCGGCAACAGCAGACCAAAGCAACCGGTCCGTCACGGCGGGGACCTGCCGCCCAATGTCATTGACGTAAGCCGAAAGAGCCAGCGCACAGTGGGTCGGGACCTCCGGGACCGAGAGTTGTCCCAGTTCCTAACACCTGCGGTCCGGGACGTCCCGCGCCACTGTCCGCGCCAGCACACCGCAAGTTGAGCGTGCGCAATTGATCTGATATCCGCCTTGCTCGGGAACCGTTGCGCACAACATGGTACCGACGTCTGGACGTGGCTCTGTCAGGAAAACACCCCCTCCGCACCGTCCCGTTTTCCCGACACGGCAACAGAGGCTCTGTCAGGAAAACACTCTCCGGTGACACCCCGTTTT
>JAGLDW010000583.1 GCA_023145395.1 Lentisphaeria bacterium
CCACATTGCGACATGAGCGTGTTTTTTACACAGCAAGGGGTCTCTGGCGATGGCCAGTATGGCACTGGATTCTTGATGGGTGCTCGCTGAATTGGCTGGAAGGGGATCCGTGATTCAGAGTCCGTCTCTCGAGTTCGCGGGGCATGGCTCGCGGGCTGCTCGACATCAATCAGCCGGGGTTTTGAATCGGAGGCATGAAGGGGTACGTTCGGATCGATGGGGTTGATCCTAAAGCGGATGAAGATACGCGAACAGATAGGAGAACTTGCGATGAACTCAGCCAAATGTGTTTCGGTACTACGAATGGCCGCTGTATTGGTGGTGAGTGGGGTCGTGGTCTTCGCCGCGGAGGGGCAGAAAGCACCCGCCAAGGCTAAGAAGAAGAGGCGCGTGCGGAAACCCAAACCCGCGTTGGTTCAGATCAAAGATGTCCCCGGGCTGCCCAGGGTCCTCCTCATCGGGGATTCCATCTCGATGGGGTACACCCTTCCGACCCGAAGGCTCCTCGAGGGGAAGGCGAATGTTCATCGCATAGCCACCAATGGCGGGCCCACCAAGAGGGGGCTGGCGGGCATCGACAAATGGCTCGGCAGCACAAAATGGGATGTCATCCATTTCAATTGGGGACTTCATGACCTCAAGAGAATGCCCGATGGCAATCACCAGGTCCCGCTTGCGCAGTACAGCGAAAACCTCAGGAAACTGGTGGTCAAATTGAAGGCCAGCGGGGCGACTCTGATCTGGGCTGCGACAACGCCGGTGCCAGCGGACAAGCTCAAACCCCCGCGAAGCAACGACGATGTCATCGCCTACAACAGCGCCGCAAAAGCGATCATGGATGAAAATGGGATCGTCATCGACGATCTCTATGCGTTCGCTCTCCCAATACTCGGCGCCCTGCAACGGCCCGCGAATGTCCATTTCACCAAAGCGGGTTCTGCCGAGCTCGCAAAGCAGGTCGCGAGCAGCATTGAGACGGCACTCAAGAAGTAGGCTTCCACGGGAAAGGACGGTCTCAATGGACGATGCAATGCGGAAGAAACTTCTGGCATCCTATCGTGGTCTGCGTGTGGAAGCGGAGGCGACGGCGCTGCGACTTGGGGAACTGGCCGAACTGCCGATGCGTGAAGTGCAGTCTGCGGCTTTGCTGCGCGAGGTCTTGTGTGCGCACGGTTTCCGGATCGAGCGCGAGTTCGAGCTGATACCGAATGCATTCATCGCCGCAGCGGGACGGGGTCGACCGGTGGTGGGCATTCTGGCCGAGTACGATGCCTTGCCTGACTGTGGAGTCGACGGTCGGAGCCCGGGACATGGTTGCGGACACAACCTTCTCGGCACAGCCAGCACGTTTGCCGCCATTGCCTTGGCCCGAGTGCTTGAGGCCAACTCCATTCGCGGCACGGTCAAGCTGTTCGGCTGTCCGGCGGAGGAGACACTCGTGGGCAAGGTCTACATGGCGCGCGACGGAGCTTTCGGAGGGCTGGACGCATGCCTGGCCTGGCATCCGAGCACGGCGACAAACGTGGACAACGGCAGTGGCGCGGCGATGGACTCGATCGCATACGAGTTCTTCGGCAAGACCGCTCATGCGGCGGCTGACCCGCACAACGGGCGCAGCGCGCTCGACGCGGTCGAAATCATGAATGTCGCGGTCAATTTCCTGCGTGAGCATATTCCGTCGAATGTGCGGATTCACTATGCGATCATGGATGGGGGGAAGGCGCCCAACGTGGTCCCACCATACGCCAGAAGCTGGTACTACATCCGTGGGAGAGACCGGGAGCAGGTGAAGGAAATCTCCGAACGGGTCGACAATTGCGCCCGGGGAGCCGCATTGGCCACGGACACCGAGATGCGCCGGAGCATGCTCGCCGCCTGTTACGACCGGCTGCCCAATGAAGCATTGTCACAGGCGCTGGACCGGAGTCTGCACGCAGTTGGTGCTCCACGCTTCTCCGCGGCCGATCGGGCAACAGCGGCCGAACTTGGGCTCAAGAACGGGCTCTCCGGCGAGGTGGGAGCTATCAGAACAGGACGCGGAACAGCCAGCAGCGACGAGGCGAACGTGAGCTGGCTTGCGCCATTGGGCCGACTCAACACTGCCTGCTGGGCCAAAGGAACGCCGGGACACCACCTGCTCGTACACCGCCAGGCGCAGCTCCCCGCAGCCATGAAGGGCATGGCCGTGGCCATCAAAACGCTGAGCCTGACCGGACTCGATCTGATGACCGATCCCGACCTGCGACGCCGCGCGAAAAGCGAGTTCCGCAAACTCACGAAGGGCACCTGCTATGACCCCGTGATCCCCATTGGTCAACCTGCCCCCATCCAAGACCGCCTGGTGCATCGTAGCACTACCGATGAGTCGTGACCAGAGTGGTTTCATGAGAGAGCACAAAAAAGCACCCCCGCCACGGGTCATGGGCGGGGGTGCCTGACAAAGAGTGAAGGGTTCTACACGAACTCGGTCATTCCACCGTGGCTGCCGCGGATTCCCAGACCTCGTCGAACTGGCATCCGCTCTTGGTGATGTTGGTCACCGTCGCGGTGAAAACACCGGTGCTAAGCTTTCTTATCTTCAGTGATGCCAGGCTGGCCGCACCTGTTCCATCCGTGATTTCCTCGGCGGAACCTATGGGCTCGCCATCCAGTTCCCACATCACAGTGACTGTGGCTGAGTCAATAGGGCTGCTACCGTCTGTGACAACCACGTCGGCAACGGCAAATACATTGGCGCCCGCTGTCTGAATCCGCACGCTCAGACTGGAGACTGTCAGTGTGGTGACGGAGGCGGGGTCGGTAATCACTACCACGACGTCGGCGGAGTTGTCGGCAAGATCGGTGTCAAGCTCGAGGGGCAAGGGTGTTGCCGTCGCCACCAGCAAGTGCTCACCATAGTAGGCGCCGTCCGTACTCCACTCGAAGACACAATTTCCGGACTGGCCTGGATCCAGTGTGATAGAGTTTGTGCCAATGAGTGTCAGCGTGCTCTCGTCGGATAGACTGACCTCGATTGTCTCCGTGTACAACCCCTGGTTTGCGACGGTCACGGTCACGTCCACCAAGTCACCTGCGGGGATGGAGCCCGGAGCCGTGACACCAAGCACCGCAGCGTCCTGCTCCGGAGGGGACACTATGGAGAAAAGAAAGTCTTCGCACGACATGACCGTTGCCCAGTTTCCACTGCCTGGAGCGGTCTCATGAAAGCTTTCCTCGGACAGATTCAACAGAACATCGTAATCGCCGAAAGGCATCTCGAGCGTGCCTGGCAAGGGCCGGTCGGACTGCCATTCGGCAAACACTCCCATGGTCTTTGTCGGCCTTTTTTTCACGTACCATTCGGAGGCAGGCGAAACAACGACATCCTGGTATGTCACCTCGGAATCCACACCGTCGCGCGGGGTCGCCTGACTGGTCTTGAACAGTACATGATAGCTACTGTCCAGGGTGAAGTCTCTCTGCACACTTCCGTTGGCGTCTGTGACCAGAAAATCGAAGAGCAGATAACCTGTATAGCAGTGTACGTTGTTGTCGCCGTCCACAATGCCGTCATATGCCTCGTATCCGCTATCAGTGCCATTGTACTCCGAGACGACCTCGTCTGAATCGAGATTGATCTCTCTCACCCACCAGCGCCCTGCGTAGCCGATACTCTCATTCCCTACATCATCGCCGAGTTCCCCATATCGAAGTGTGGGTTTGCCCTCAAATTTCAGCTGATAGGCAAAGTTCGGCTTCAGTCCCGAGCCGGTGATCGTGCCGGACAGTGCCGGGCCGGAATCCACGAGGTCAAATGTCACGGTCGCCTCCTCGTAGGCATAGTTCAACTGCTGAACCTCCGAGTAGAGATTCGTGCCGATGTCGCGCCAGCGTTGCTTGGCATCGTCCGTGTGGTCGGGAGCTAGCTCAAAGGGTGATGCACAGGCCCCCCACGAGACGCCTAGCATGAGTGCAAGGAAGGCCAGGAGCACATGCGTGGTTCTATTTCCCTCTCTTGCGTCTCGCCTGTCCGAAATCATGTTGGTCGAGATAGGTGTGGATTTCACGTGAACACTCTCCTTTGTTCTACCTATTTGGTGCCGGGAAGCAGGACCCATTCCCTCAAAAGACGGTGCCGCATTCTGCCCGCGGCCCGTACGACATTCCTTCCAATAAAAATCACCATACGTGTTCATTTGCGTGGAACAACCCCACGCTGCAACATCACTTATGCGTTCTTGGGTCCGTTGCCGGACCGCACGTCCAGAAGGTGTCGGGGGAGGACTGGTTTGCGAAGCAGGCTCGAATCCAGTCCGGAGACCGGGCGGCTTGCGAGATGCGCAACTCGTCCATTTTTCCATGGAAGCGTGGACTGCCCTTCGGCCGGTTGTCTGCGCCGATGGCGTGCCGGGTCGTGAACGTGATGTCCGCGCCTGCATCCTTGCCCTCCTTTTCCAGCTCACCGTCCACGTATACATGGAGTCTGTCGGATTGACGTTCACGTACCCAGGCAAGGTGATGCCAGGTCCCATCCCGGAGGTCGGTCTTTCCACGCTGATCCGGGCGTCCGCGGTTCCAGTGCCAGCGCATTTCTCCAGTGGCGTGAATCTCCCAGTTGGAATTTGGCGTGTCGTTGAAGTTGCCGAGGATAATACCCACCCGCTCCTTGGGGGTAAGGCCTCCGCTTCCGGCTTTGGGCACATTGACCCAGAGAGAAACGGTGTTGTCGCCCTTGCCGATCGGTAGGATTGACGTGAGCTTAACAGCGCCCTTCGCACCATCGAACTCAAGCCCCTGTCCAATCACACCAGGGGCGTCGCGTCGCACGTCTTTCGCGTGTCCATGGTTGCCTGCGGAACTCGCATCGCGGACATTTCCGGAATCCGCGTCCATATGCCAGGCGCCCACGCAATCCGGAGCCCATGTCGAGCCGTCCGTTGTGTATGCTGGAGGTGACGTGTAGTGAGGATTCCCCCACCAGACCCAGATACTTGTGGTTGGCGCGAGCGCGGGAATGCGCACCCAGATGCGCGCGGTCCCGTCGGCCGTCCAGGAGTCGATCTCGTATGGCAGAACCGTGGTGACGCCGGCGTCAGTGAATCGCAAGTCAGCGCCCTTGTCGGTCAGTTGGTTTCGGCGGAAGCCGGGGATATTGTCGCCGACATGCACCAGCGCCGGGAATCCACGGAGGACTTTTCCCTTGCTGTATCCCGTAGCGGTCAACTTGGCTCTGTATTGCCAGCCGTCCATTGAATCTTGGTCGGATATGATGATGCGGGCCATGTTCTCGGCGCCG
>JAGLDW010000584.1 GCA_023145395.1 Lentisphaeria bacterium
AAGTCCACCGGGTCGCGAAACCACCGGAACTGGACGGAAAGCGCGACGACCCTTGCTGGCTTGAAGCCACGGCGACAGGCGACTTCGAACTCTTCAAAGGCGCGGGCGCCCCAAAGAACCGAACGCGTGCCTGGGCAGCCTACGATGCCGACTGTCTCTACCTGTTCTTCGAATGCTCCGACCAGGACATGGCCAAAGTCCAGGGCAAACGTCCGCAGGACACCATCGACGAGGATATCTGGCAGGAGGAGGAGATCGAGATCTTCTTCGACGTCAACCACGACCGCAAGACCTACTACCAACTGATGTGCTCGGTGCTAGGCACCAAATGCGACATGGCTTCACAAGTCGGCAACGACTGGAACGGCGGGCGGGATGAACTCCAGGGCGGCTGGCGCGCGAAAACCACCCGGGACGAGAAAGCCTGGTACGCGGAGATCGCAATTCCCTTCACCGTGCTGACACGCACCGGCGAGTTGGCGGCCACACCGCAACCGGGCACGGTCTGGGGCGCCAATTTCTACCGGCACGAGTACCGCGAAAACGAGTGGATCAACTGGAATGTCGCCACCAAGGGGTTCCATCAGCCAACCCGATTCGGCGAGCTTCTCTTCCTGGGTTTTCGCGACCGGAAATCCCCCGTCGTCGAGAAACTCGAGCTTGGTGAACTGGAGTTCGGCACGCACGCGGTGCAGTGCCGTGTGACCAACCCCGGCGCCGCGCCTCTGGCAGTGACGGCAGCAGTCCGGGTCGCCCGAAAAGAGAACCGGAAGACGAAGCCGAAGCAGCAGGCGATTCGCGTCGCGGCGGGTGCAACCGAAGAGATCACGTTCCCATACACGATCGTGAGCGGGGGGGAGTGGCAGGCCACTGTCCGGGTGGAAGCGGCCGGCGAACTCCTTCTGGTCGGCAGAGCGACTCGGCGCCTACCCCGGATCAGACAGGACCTGAAAGAGTTGTCGAGTGCGAGTCGCGACGGAATCGCAGCGCTGAGGAAGAGTCGCTTCCCGGAAGCCACGAAAATCGCTCTGCACTCGCGTCTCAGCAGCTTCAGACAGGAGTCCGACCGGCTTGGATCCCTGCTCAGGAAACCGAAGAAGCTGGCGGCGAATCAGTGGACGGAGATCCGGAGAGACGTGACAAAGCTCAAACAGCAGTCGCGAGAAACCGTTCGGCAGCTCTCCTATGTTGCTGCGGACCGCGCACAATCCGGTGCCGGCGCCAAGCAGGGCTTCCTGCTCGCCGTGCATGGACCGCTCGAGCACGTGTTCACAGACACGACGTCCGGGAATCGGCCCAACCGCCCCGTCAAACTGACGGCAATGGCCGGGGAAGGCGAAAGCTTCCAGGTGGCCGTCATGGCTCTGTGGGCGGACTTGCCCGAGGTCGAGGTGGTTGCCACGCCCCTGTCGGGCTCCGGAACGCTGGGACAGGGAGCGGTCGAAGTCTTCCTTGTGGCCTACCAGAAGTCCGTGCCTCGGCCAAACGATCCGCCGGGCATCCGCGAATGGTTTCCCGATGTGCTCCTGCCCAATGTCCCTCGCCGCATCCCCGCCTACATGACTCAACCGTACTGGATCGACATCAATGTGCCACGAGACACCCAGCCCGGTCTGTATCGGGGTGCCGTGACCGTCACCGTCCCGGGCAAGGGAGCACAGAGCATACCGGTCGAACTCACGGTTCGTGATGCCATGCTCCCAAAAGTCTGCCAGTTGGACAACGACTTCTGGATCACCACCCACGGACCCAGGTGGTGGAAATACGACACGCGCTCCCTCGACGGCATGGCCGAACCCATGCGACTGGCTGGGAAGAACCACATAAGCGCGATGCCCGCGTTCTGGATCGAACTCTACTTCAAAGTCAAGATACGACGCACCGACACAGAGCGATACACCTTCGATTTCACCGAGTACAACCAGTTCCTGCTGCTCGCCAAGAAGCACGGCGTGAGCAGCTGGAACCCGAATCATGAATGCAATCAGGGCTGGGCTTCCTACTTCGCCGGCGGATACGGTGCGGTCAATGTCACAGACGCCAAGACCGGAGAGGAATACGAGTTTGCGAACCGCTACAAGAAGAAGACGATTCCCCTGGAGGAGCTGTGGACCAACACCCCCATGTTCGAGCAATTCTGGAAAGCCTACGTGCCGAATCTGAAGAGCATTGGGATGCTGGAGGAAGCCTGGTACGAATCGGTTGACGAACCCAACGACACTCCTCGCATCGAGCTCCTCCTCATGATCCACAAGCAACTGCAGAAGTGGGCGCCCGAGCTAAAACTGATGAGCTGGGGAACCTATCCCGCCCATCACTATGCCAGGGCTCGTGGCTACGTGGACGCATGGGCGCCGCAACTGGGCAAATACTGGGAAGTGCGCGACATCATGCAACGCGACCAAAAAGAGAATGGCATCACCCAGAAAGTCTACACCTGTGGCGGTCAACGCAGGAACGATGCAGGTGGATACACCCCCGACGGACACATTCGGGACCCGAATATTACCCGCCGTCTCGTACCATGGATGTGCTACAAATGGGATATCCGCGGGTATCTTTTCTATGCCATGAACCCCTGGCCCCACCTGAGCAAGAAAGACGAAATCATCCCTGCCGAGGACCAGCCATGGCCAACAGTCGATCAGCTCCAGAAGCAGCCAGTCTTTAACCTGCTCATGCCAGGTCCCGACAAGACGTTCCTCCAAACCATCCGCCTAAAGGCCTTCCGGGACGGCATGGAGGACTACGACTATCTCAAATCCCTGGAACTGCTGACTGCAGAACTCAGGCGGGCTGGAGGCCACCGCCGATTGCTGAGAAAGGCCGACCGCGTCCTCGAGATTGGGGACGACATCGTTGCCGATCCCTACACCTACACATTCGACCC
>JAGLDW010000585.1 GCA_023145395.1 Lentisphaeria bacterium
GCCCCGGTGCACCAGCGAATACGAGAGACAAGAGCTCTGGCAAATACCCTGCCTGAAGACGGCACAAGATGAAGAGATACTGACAGGGAGAACAACAACAGACGAAGAGCATGAAGAGGAGATTGTCAAGCTTCCGGCCTTCCTCAGTGCTCGAACAAGTTTTTCCTCTGTGCTCTCTGTGCTCTCTGTGGTAGAAAAAGATTCTGGAGTTCTGTCCAGCTGATGGGAGGGGATCGTCCCTGATTCCTATACTTGTCAAACTCTGAAAGTCTCCCCGGCTGAGCCGGGGGCAACCTGTCCCAGTTACAACCCCATGGTGGCTTGAGTCATCTGACTCTGTCCAAGCTCAGTGAGAAGCACATCGTCCATCGTGAGCTTCCCGCACCTGGGGCATACGATATCCTTGCCGAAGGTCGGGCGCATAGCTTTCTCGTCGATGCCGATCTTGCCGACATCGCAATCGAATCCCTTCCCGCACTTCTTGCATTCGAAGTTGATCGTCATGATATCAGGTCCCTTTCTCTTGTCCGCGAACGTGCTCTTCACCGGCCGAGTTTGCGAGGTCCGGTGAAAGAGGCTTGTTCGCGATCCTCTTGCTTCAGGACTACCTGTAGATCCGGTTCATCTACCACGACCATCTTCCCGCCTCTGAAAACGATTGGAATGGTTTGCGTTCCGGTCTTTTTCGTGATCACGAGAACATAAACATCGGCATAGTTCCACTCCTTGCCGTCCGCTGAAACGGGGCAAAACGTAGTCCCAACGAACTCATATCGAATATTTGTCTCGCCTTGTTGCAGCAACATCCCTCCGCGGTGTTCATTCGGCCGTCCTTCTTCATCCATGGAGTAGTTCTTCTCGACAGGCGACGTTGCTGTGTCACTTCCTGACTTAGCGTGGAACACCGTACCACGGTGAACAAACGGAGATGTTACCACCGTCGGTTTACTGCACCCCATCAGCATTGCCAGCATGAGCGCAGCAATTGTCTGGTTGAGCATTGTCAATACTTCCATCTGTCTTTCCCCCACGAACGATTATTATCCCGCAGCTACACTCCACTGCCGAATGTTGCAGATTTCTCCGCCTTCGTACTCAGCATAGCTGTTCTCTCCTCCGTCGTCAAATCGAGCGGTTCGTGCTCAGCGTGCAGCATTTGGCGGGTAATAGCCCCCCAAATGTAGCAGCTACATCGGGGGATATTGGGTCGCTGATTCCGGGTCGGTGGACGCCACAATTCGCCTGTCCCCGGTTTTTCATGATTTGGGTGGTTTGTGGGGCATGGCTCGCGGTCCAGGGATGTCCCGCACCACCTCCGGGGAGTTCGCGGGGCATGGCTCGCGAGCTCGCTTCCTGCCCAGTATAGTGCCTTCTCAGGTTGTGACTTTGAGTGGTCCACAACCGAACAGCCATCCCCATGCCTGCGAACAAAGAAACGTGGTGCATCAGCATGAGACAAGGACTGATTCTTATGGCAACCATTGCAGCCGTTGCAGCCGCGAAGCCTCAAGGCGATGAACGCTACCCGCCAAAGATCAATGGCAAGCAGATCGCCGAGTTGATTGCTCGGGTGCCGAAAACACATCCCCGGCTGTTGGCCAACGCCGGGCAGTTTGCCCAATTGCGGAAGACCGTTCGGCAATCGCCGGCACACCAGGCACTTGCAGATGCTGTGATCGCCGAAGCGAAGGCATTTCTCAAGCTCAAGCCTTCGACGCGCAAGATGCAGGGGCGGCGTCTGCTTGGAGTGTCGCGCCGCGTGCTGAAACGCACGACCACCTTGGCCATGGCATACCATCTGACCGAAGACGAGACGTTCGTTCGTCGCTGCGAAAAGGAGATGCTGGCGGCCGCCGCGTTCAAGGACTGGAATCCCAGCCACTATTTGGACGTGGCGGAGATGACATTGGCCATGGCCATCGGATATGACTGGCTCCACGACCAGCTTGCCCCTGAGAATCGTGTGACGATTCGTACTGCGATTCTCGACAAAGGCGTGCGCCTCCCGACAAAGAGCAAGCGCTATGCCGGACGCATGCGGGCCTCGAACAACTGGGGGCAGGTATGCAGCGCGGGCATGGTGGCGGGCGCTTTGGCCACCTGTGAAGACGAGCCGGAGCTGGCGGGCAAGATTGTCCACATGGGCATCCACGGGGTCACTCGCTCGATGAAGGCCTTCCGCCCCAACGGGTGCTACCCGGAGGGGCCGGGGTACTGGAACTACGGCACCAGCTTCAATGTTGTCCTCCTGGCCTTGCTCGAGAGCGTGCTCGGATCCTCTTTCGGACTCGCGGAAGCACCCGGGTTCGCCGAGACGGGCGCCTTTCCAGCCCTCGCCTGCGGACCAAGCGGCGCCTTCTTCAACTATGCCGACGGGGGTGCGGGACGGGGACCGCAAGCAGCAATGTGGTGGCTTGCACAGCGTTTCGAACGCCCGGACTACATGCTCGGCGAACGCGCCATTCTCACCAGGCAGATCGCCAAGATGAAGACAGGCAAGCGAGCTGGCAGCGGTTCCGGTCGTCTACTGCCCCTCGCCCTGCTCTGGATGGATGACGCCGCTGAGCCGACCGACATCCGCATGCCTCTGCACTGGAGTGGCGGAGGCCGGGTCCCCATCACTCTCCATCGCAGTTCCTGGACGGACGTCAACGCCTCCTTTGTCGGTCTCAAGGCGGGCTCGCCCTCGGCGCCGCACGGCCAGATGGACACAGGATCCTTCGTGCTCGACGCCGATGGCAAGCGCTGGGCCATGGATCTCGGCGCCGAGAGCTACCACGGCATCGAGGCCCGTGGCATGAACCTCTGGAGCAGCAAGCAGGATTCCGACCGCTGGACCATATTCCGCCAGTCCAACGCCGGACACAACACCCTCGTGATTGACGGTCAATTGCAGGTCGTGAAGGGCTCGGCCACCGTCGTGCGCTTCTCGGACGATCCGGCCTCGCCGCATTCGGTGATTGACATGAGCAGTGTCTACCAAGGCAGCGCCGAGCTCGTCATCCGGGCAGTGTCCATGCTTCCGAGCGCCGAGATTCTGATTCAGGACCAACTCACGTGCCTCAAGCCGGGCGCCAAGGTGCGCTGGGGGTTCATCACGAAGGGAACCTGTCCGGCGCCAACCGGTGCCGCCGTGCTCCTCACCCAGAAAAAGGCCACCATGACCGTCACGAAACTGGCGCCCGATGATGCGGTCTGGATTGTGATCGACACCGAAACGCCCCGGAACGAATGGGACTCCAAGAACAAGGGCACGCGAATGCTGGCGTTCGAGGCGGTTGCACCCGCCTCGGGAGAACTGCACCTGGCGGTTTTGTTCACTCCAGGCAGCTGTGGCAAAAGCGCGATCAAGACAACCGTTCTTGATGCCATCGGAGATCTCAGATGAAACACGTTATCAAGATTGCGGGCCGTGCAAACCGTTTTGGGCGCACACTGCCCGCTATCTTGCTTGGCGGTGCCCTCTCCGCAGGAGCGCAGACGCCACAATCCATCCCGGAAGGCGGAACGTC
>JAGLDW010000586.1 GCA_023145395.1 Lentisphaeria bacterium
CTTGGAAGTGGAGTCCAGAGTTCGGGGGAACAACTGGGAGTATCAAGTCTACTTGCATGTGAACGCCCCGATCCGGAAGGGGGACGTGCTGCTGGTGCATTTCTGGGCGCGCACCCCCTACACGGCCGACGAAAGTGGACAAAGCCACATCAAGGTGGCGATAGAGCTTCCCGGCCTGTGGAAACGGCCCCGGAAAGAGAAGACGCTTCTCGCGCCGCTTACCAAGAGCATCATGCTCGCCGCCGGAACCGAGTGGAAGCAGTTCTTCCTTCGTGCGCAGGCGCCTCGCGATGTCTCGGTCAAGGAGTTCATGGTGGCATTGCGGTCTGGTATGGAGCGGCAGCGAGTCCAGCTGGGTGCTCTGGACATCCTCAACTACGGCCAGTCTGTGAAGGTGGAGGACTTGCCCCTGACCGTACCCACCTACGCAGGCCGCGAGCCGGATGCCCATTGGCGCCAGGAAGCGAGTGCGCGGATTCGTCAACACCGCATGCAGGAGATGAAAATCGTCGTCGTGGATCAGAATGGCAAACCGCTCGAAGGCGTCGCCGTAAAACTCGAATTGAAACGACATGCATTTGGCTTCGGCACTGCATTCCGTGCCTCCCATGTTCTCGAAGAGTTCAATCCCGGCCACATGGTGTACCGGGAGAGGATTCTCGAGAATTTCAGTTCGGCATCGTTCGTCAATGCCCTGAAATGGCACCCCTGGGTCGGGGATTGGGGGAAACAATTTGATCGCAAGGTTACGCTGGAGGCACTCAAGTGGGTGGCTGGGCAGAAGCTTCCCTTCCGCGGTCACTGCCTGGTGTGGCCCCGCAAATCCAGCGTCAGCAAGGCCATGCGCAAGATGCTCGAGGTCGAGAATCCGAATCCCGAGGAGATTCAGCGGGGCATTCTCGAACACATCAACAGCATCGGCAGGGAAACCGCATTCTGGATGCAGGAATGGGATGTCCTCAACGAATCCATCCCCTGTCACGATGTACAGGATATTTGCGGTGACGAGGTGATGGTCGAGTGGTTCAAGGAGGCACGCAAGGTGCTGCCCGGCGTCAAGCTGGCACTGAACGAATACAGCATCCTCTCGTCACTCACGGACGGGAAAAAGCTCGCCCAGCACGAACAGCGTGTCAAGTACCTGCTAGGTCATGGGGCGCCGGTCGATGTGCTGGGTATGCAGTGCCACATGGGGGGCACTCCGCCAAGTCCCAAACGAATCCTCAAAGTCCTGGACCGCTTCGCAAAATTTGACCTGCCGATTCGCGCGACGGAGTTTGACCTGAAAATCAGCGACAAGAAACTGGCCTATGATTTCACCCGGGACTTCTACACGGTGATGTTCAGCCATCCATCGGTGCTTGGCGTTCAGATGTGGGGGTTCGAGCAGATGTATGACAAGAATAGCGACCTGACTGCGGTTGGCAGAGCACACCGTGACCTAGTGCTGGACAGATGGCATACCAGAGAGAAAGGACGGACCGATCGAAATGGTGCTTTCGCCTGCCGAGCATTTCTCGGAACGTACACGGTCACTCTGACCATCAACGGCGCGCACATTGACAAAACATTCGTCTTGCAGGCTGGAAAAGGCCCACACATCGAGACACTAACGCCTTGATTCACTCACATTTTGGATTTTCTCACGTAGTGCGGAGTCCGCAGGGCATGGCTCGCCGG
>JAGLDW010000587.1 GCA_023145395.1 Lentisphaeria bacterium
AGAGATTCTTTTCCAGACAGCAGCGCGCAAGCAGCACCAGGACCTGGGGTTCGTATTCCCGGAAGAACTCGCTCTCGTCGGCACGCAACAGAACCAAGGCATTCTCAAGCGGCTCCACCGCGTCGCCATGACGACCGATCTGGGTGAGCAGCCAACCGTGAAAATACTGGGGCAGAAATTCGTCGGCTGCCACCTGGGCGGCGCGTTCCATGAAAACCACGGCTTCCTCTCCACGCTGGTCCTGATAGAGACAATAGCCGCGAAGAATGAGTAGATCCGTATTGGAGGGCATGTGGGGAAGACATTGCTCCGTGAGTTCAATCGCGTCGCTGAAGCGTCCTTCCGCAGCGGCCTTGCCAGCTTCGACCAGAAGGGCATTCGCGTCCACCCGCGAGCAACCACCGAGGCAGAGCAGGAGCGCGGAGACCATCAAGGCCGCCGCGAGGTGTCCCAGCGTTCGGCAAGTCCAAGAAGGCTCTGTTTTCCTCTGTCTGCGCATGGGAGGGGGTTATCCTGTCTGTTTCGTTGTGTTGGCGAGCAGTTCTCTAGCGTGTCCGACAGCCGCTTCCGAAGAACGGTTGGCACCGAGCATGCGGATGATCTCCGCTTCTCGCTCTTCGTCCCGCAATGGACGCATGTCGGTGATCGTCCGCTCGCCGGAAACGTGCTTTGTCACTTCGAAATGTGTCGTTCCCGCCGCGGCGATCTGCGGCAGATGGGTGATGCTCACGACTTGGTGGCGGCGTCCGATTCGGAGCAGTTCGTCCGCAACCACAACGGCCACCCGGCCCCCGATGTTGGCATCGACTTCGTCGAAGATCAAAATGGGCACGCTGTCGGCATCGGTCAGTACGGTTTTGATGGCGAGCGACACCCGGGCCATTTCGCCGCTGCTGGCCACCTGGCGAAGTGGCAAAACGGGTTCGCCGGGGTTGGGGGCAAAGCCAAACTCCACCCGGTCCGCACCCGTCGCGGAAGGTTCCGCGTCCTCAACTCCCACCGTGAAGCTTCCCTGCCGGAATCCAAGGTGGCGAAGCTTGTCGGAGATGGCCTTCCCGAGCTTGCCCGCCTGGTCGCGGCGCGCTTCGGAGAGTCGGGTGCAAACAGCCAAGTGCGCGCGCCGGGCCTCGTCGATCGCCTGCCCCAGCTCCTGGAGTCTCTCCTCGCGCCGTTCGAAAACATCGAGCTTTGTGCGGATGCGTTCGCCAGTGGCCAGTGCATCCCCGACCGTCGGCCCGTATTTGCGCTTCATCTGCTGAATGACGGACATGCGCTCTTCCATGCTCTGGAGAGCCGCGGGATCGAGATCGATGGAGTCCTCGTAGGAAGCCATGTCCGCCGCCAGCTCCTGCAGCATGCTCACCGCTCCCTCGACCTGCTCCCGGAAGGATGCGCCATGCTCCGGATCCGTTTGCTCGATTTCGGCGATGAGGCGGACGAACTGCGCGAGATGGTCGATCACCGACTCGTCCGCCTCGAGAATCCCTTCCCGGCATTGGGATGTCCATTCCAGCAAAGTCTGGGCATGGCTGGCGACACGGTGCCGTTCGACGACTTCCTTCTCCTCGTCGGAGTCAAGATTCGCGTCCTCGATTTCGCGCAGCTGGAAGCGCAGCAGTTCGGCTTCCTCCGGGAGAACCGTTTCCGCGCGGGCCTCGTCGAGCGTGGTCTGCGCGGCGACAAGCTCGGCGTGCCGGGCTGCGGACTCCGCAACGAGTTCGCGGAGATGGGCGTAGGCATCAAGCAGGTCAAGCTGGCAGCGCGGACTGAGCAGCGACTGGTGTTCGTGCGGTCCATGGATGTCCACGAGCAGGGTGCCAATCGTCCGGAGAAGACTGTTGTTGACCAGGGCGCCATTGACGTAGGCGCGACTGCCGGAAGGCGTGACGACGCGCCGCAGCACAAGTTCTCCGTCCTCGAGGGGGGGGAGTCCGGACTCTTCCAGCATCGTGTCGAGCCGGGCCGCGAGTCCCGCAAAGGTTCCGCCTAGGGCGATCACAGCCGAGACTTCGCACTGCTTTTCCCCCGTGCGGATCACGCCGGGTCCAACCCGACCGCCGAGCAGGAGTTGCACGGCGCCCATGATGAGCGACTTGCCCGCGCCTGTCTCGCCCGTGATCGTGTTGAGCCCATCGCCGAACTCGACGTCAAGCTCGACCACGAGGGCGAGGTTTTTGATGTGCAATGCCTGTAGCACGTTACTTCAGCTCCCTCTTCACGACTTTTCCCGACGGATTTCTTGGAAGCGCGTCGAGAAACTCGATGATATGGGGGATTTTGTAGGAGGGCAGGATGCCGTGGCAGTGTCTGCGCACATCCGTCTCCGTCAATGCCATTCCGGGCTCCAGCGCCACATAGGCCTTGATCATTTCGCCGAGGGACTCGCGCACGCCTGTGGCGGGAATGCCCTTGACGGCCGCCTCCCGGATGCCCTCATGACGATGCAAGGCAGCTTCCAGCTCGCTCGCGTAGACATTCTCGCCCCCCACGATGATCATGTCCTTCTTGCGTCCGCGAATGAAGAAGTATCCCTCCTCGTCGCGGAGGGCAAGGTCGCCTGTGTTGAACCACATGCGCCCGTCGATCTCCACCAGCGCCTCCTCGAGACGCCCAGGTTGGTTGATGTATCCCTGAATGATGTTTTCTCTTGCGAAAAGCAGTTCGCCGACGACATCGGGCTCCGCGACAACGCCGTCTTCATCGACGATGAGCGCTTCGACGAAGGGCAGCAGTCGTCCAATGGAGTCAGGCCGTTCTTCGGCGGCCTCGCCATCAAGCGCATGGGTGGCGGAGATGGTCTCGGTGAGACCGAAGAAATTGTGCAGCGCCACTTCGGGGAACGCTGCTTGCAGAGCGCGCACCGTCTTGACCGGCATGAACGAGCCCGCATAGCCGATGACGCGCAGCGAGGACGCGTCAAAATCGGCGAGATTCGGCATGGCGACGATACGCTGGAGGATGCTTGGCACAGTGAGAAACGTGGTGCAGCGCTCTTTCTGAATCAAGGCCATCAGGCCGTCGGCCGAGGTGTCGGCGGTAATCACAACGGGCGATTTCTGGTATGCGCCCACGGGCAGAGAACTGTAGAGCGCGGTCGCGTGAAACATGGGATTGACGATCAGGTGCACCTCGCCCTGCGCAAATTTCTGGGCGTTGATGGTGGTCATCACATTGAACATGAGATCCGAGTGCCTCATGACGGCGCCCTTTGGCGTCGAAGTGGTTCCGGAGGTGTGCATGACGATGGAGATGTCGTCTGGATCGATGTCGGGCACGTTCACGTCCCCGTCCTCGAACCAATCTGCGAAGTCCGCAAGTCCGTCGCCGGGCTTGACGGAGACGACCGCGCATTCGTCGCCAGCCCCTTTCAGAGCGGCCTTGTCGAGAATGCTTTGGACCACGAGGGCATCGGGGGAGATGTTCTCGAAGATGGCGGCCATGCTGTCCTGCTTGAGCCAGGTGTTCAAGGGCACGACAACGCCGCCGATTTTGGCGAGCGCCCAGTAGAGAAGAAAATACTCCATGCCGTTTGGGAGGAAGACAGCGACGCGTGGTCTCTGGACCCCGCTGGCCCGTTGCAGGCCGACGGCCAGCCGGGCGGCTTGTCGGTCCGCTTCAGCAAAGGTCAGGCGTTGTTCTCCGCAAACGACCGCCAGTTGGTCGGGAGCGAGAACAACCGCTTCGTCCCACATGTCCCGCGTGGTCTGCGGGTGATCCCTGCGGATGGGCTTGGCCTTGCACCCCAGCATCTTTTCAAGAATCGGCTCGATCTGGTTTGCGACAGAACGGTTTCCGTTCTCGTTCGGATGGTTGCGGTCTCCCCAGAAACAGCGAAGATTGATGATGTCGATCTGATGGTTCGGGATGTACTCGCAACCATGTTTTTCGGCAATGGCGCGCTCCATCTCGCGAAACTCGACCGCGCGTTCGTCAATCCCGTAGATTTTCTCGGTCAGGTCTCCGTTCCCGGCGCGATGGTGCCAGAACACGCCGACCACGACGACCTTTGCACCGGCTTCCTGACAGCGCATGACCACCGTTTCGAGATCGGCGGCCCACTCGGTGTTGGGGCGTTCGTCCCGCCACCAGTCGTTGGCGCCAAACTCGACGAGCACGATGTCGGGCTGTTCGGACAAGATATCCGTTTGCAGTCTCTCGAGCGCATCGACGAAGGTCTGTCCACCGATCCCGCAATTGAGAATCTGGTGCTGCGGGAAGCGATCCTGCAGGATGTCGCTGTAGCGCCCGTTCCTGCCTCCACAGGTGGTCAGACTGTCGCCGAAACAGACTACTTTCATCAAGAATCCTCCGCGGACAAATGCGCGCCAAAGCACCGATCGCATGGTGCCTTCGTGGTGTGTTCCGTAAAGTAGTGGAGATATGGACAGGGGCAATCGTCGCCACGCCGCATTCTCGATTTGACCAAGCGGACAAGTGAGGGAAAGGTAAAGGTCAAATCACGTGAGGCTCCCGCAGGAAAACACGAGGGCCACGCGTTTTCCTGCAGGCGCCTCGCGAATGAAAACCAGGCGGTGACAGCAATAGTCGGCGAACTGCCGGAGAGACTACATGCGATACACGGGCGAAATCCGCAGAATCCATGTCTTTGGGCATCCGTGCCTGCCCCTGGACGTGCCCGGCGCGCCCGCGGACGCACAAGTGTTCAACTGCCAGAATTTCTGCCGTCTCCTGAGCACCATCGCCCTCCCCTTCGCATACTACGGCATCTCGGGATCGAGAGTCCCATCAGGCGGGCGGTTCATTGATCTTGGCATACCGGAGGACACGGCTTGGGAGTACGGAAACGAGTGGCACAAGAGCTACACGGCGCGGCTGAGCCAGGCTTTCGCATCAGAACGCGAGCAAACGGACGACCAGCCCGAACTGGTCGCCTCGCTCTACGGCGCAGCCCACATGGACGTGGAAACGGGGGACATCCCCGTGATCGAGGCCATGATCGGCTATGACCACTGCTGCGACACCTATCGTGTCTTCCCCTCCTATGCCCACCAGCAAACCATCTACACCGCCCAGGCGGAACTGGTTCAACACACGCGCCATTTCGACACCGTGATTCCACATTTTCTCGATCTCGGGCAATACGAGCTGGGAGCGAGAGACGGGGGATACGCCCTCTACTTGGGACGCAACGCGGCGGACAAGGGAATCGCCATCGCCGAGGACATCTGCAAAACAGCCGGGATTCCGCTCAAGAAAGTGTTCTCCGGATACTCGGGGAAACGCAAAAGCGAGCTGATTGGCAGTGCCGTGGCCGTCCTCATGCCCACGCTCTACCTTGAACCTTTTGGCTATGTCGCCGTGGAGGCGCAGCTCTGCGGAGTCCCGGTCATCACAACGGACTGGGGTGCGTTTGCCGAGACGGTCGAGCACGGCGTCACTGGCTTCCGCTGCCGCACGCAAGCGGAGTTTCTGGCCGCGCTGGCCAAGGCGCCAGCTCTGGACGCCAAACGGATCCGAAAACGCGCCACCGAGCGTTTCAGTCTTGAAAACGTGCTGCCTCAGTACGCAGCCTATTTCGATTTCGTCTGGAAAGTGCACGCTCATGGGGGATATTATGCCCCCAACGCGATAAGAGCCCCTCTGTAGAAAATGGTCCTGACGAGTGGGGGCGCGATGGTGTGGCGGAAACATCACGGAGTGGACAATGGCCAAGGACAGCAGTGATTCCTTCAGTGATCTGATGGGAAGCGGCGACACCAGTCGGCGACGGCGCAGGCGTGCCGCCCCTCCCGGTGGCGCAAAGGGACCCAGCGGACCCGCAATGCGAGGCCCTAGCGGACCGGCAATGGCCGGGCCCAGCGGACCCGCCATGCGAGGCCCCAGCGGACCTGCAATGAGTGGCGACGGACAGCCATCTCGGCGCAGACGAAGACGCGCTGGTGGCGATGACGAGTTTCTCAAGCAGCTCTACGGATAGACGGATAGTCAAGTCCTGACGAAAAGTTGACGGTCCTATTCCGGAATGCCCTGCCATTTGGTCGAACGTTTCACCTGCACCGCCACATCCATCCACACAGCCTTGGCTGCGGACTCCGCAGGGAGGGTCACCGTCACGCTGTTGGTGCCCTCGCGCAATGTTTTGGGGTCGAGCGTGTAGTCGGTCCATGGCGCAGCGGTGACACCATTCGCTAGGACCTGCCCATTGAAAGCGACCTGGACCGTGGCATCCGCAAGATCCTTGACCCGCACCCGCAAAATGCCCTCGATCGCGCTTCGTTGCTTCGGCAGCCCGGCAATCTGGAGTTCGACCTCCGCCAGTTTCCCTGGCTGAAGCTTGACCGGTCGCTCCGGCGACAGACTGGGCCGTGAGAGGAATCGTTTCTCGCCGTCTTTCATCCAGCTGTTGATGACGCGAACACCCCGCGCTCCGATGACGTAGGCTTTGTCCAATCCTTGTAGTCCTGCCGGATCGCCAAGCTGACGCCACAACGGGCTTTTGGGGTTGAACGAGTTGAACATGTAGATGCCGTCCACTCCGCTCCCCCAGGCCACCGCCGCCCGGCCCCGATAGCACGCTTGACTGGCGCGGAGTTTCTTGGCCGCGCCGTCGCGAATCCGCGTCTCGCTCAAACTGGCATAGACGGGCACCCCGTAGCGCTTGCCCAAATCAACACTCACAGACCATGGATTCAGCCTGAAGTAGCCAGTGACAGCCATGACGTCGACGAGTCCCTCCGCAAGCCAACGTTCGACGTCGATCCCCATCGCACGGCAATAGTCGATCGAATCCGGAACGCGGATTCCAACCAGGATGGGACGCCCGCGTTTCAGGCCGACGCGCTCGGTCATCTTGCGTATCTGGCGCGCCATGTCGGTCAGCTTGCCCAGCTCGTCCTGCGATGCGTCCTTGCTCCAGGCCGGTCCCTTGAAGTAGATGGGGTGTCGGAAGAAATCCATCTCGATCCCATCGACATCGTAGTTTTCGCAGACCTCCTCAAAGAGCTTCACGGCCAGATCCCGCACTTCCTGGTGATTGAAATCCATCGCGGTCCAGCCGCCATGCTTGGAGCGGTTGTAGTCTTTCACGTCGGTGCTGCCACGCTTGGCGGGATCCTTGCGTTCGGACACCATCCACTCGGGGTGGTCTTTTTTCAGTTGCGGGAACAGGTGTTCACCATACCAACTACCCCAGGCATCGTGCGTGTCGTTCATGCGAAATGACCAGAACACCTCGAGCTTGTGTTGTTTGCAGAAACCGACTGTGAGCTTCAACGGATCGATGCCCTTCGCGATCAGTTCGGCTGTTTTGTTCTTGGCAAAACCGCTGCCCTTGTTGTGCGGGTGCTTGGGATTCACGGTGGTGGAGAAGACCTCGCCGACCTTGGTGTCGTGGGTGAACATGCCGAACCCAGAACTCCAGGTGCAGTAGAAGATCGAGTCCACCTGCGAGCCTAGAAGCGATGTCGTGCGGCAGTCGAGAAATGCTTTCGGCGTTGCCTCGTTCATGTAGTAGACAGACTCGTTTCCATCGTTGTTGAAAATGATCCGCCGCTTCCTGTGCGCCGCCCTCTTCCGGGCTTCCCGCAGCTCCTCCATCGAGGTGACTCGCTTGACGGTTTCTGTCTGCATGGTTTCTTCTCCACGTGCCTTCGTCTTGCCCTGCACTTCGTTCATGACCTCGCGAATGA
>JAGLDW010000588.1 GCA_023145395.1 Lentisphaeria bacterium
CGCAGGAGATTGCTTTTGAAAACGTCCGGCGTCGGCATGGACCCGTTGTCCACGAAGCGGACCAGTTTCACGGTGTCCGCGCCGGAAACATCCAGCTTGATGGGAAGGTTTTCGGGGCACGACATCACGCGCACGCCCGACACCGCCTTGGCCTGCACCCACTTGTCCGCTTGGAACGGAAGATCTCCGTAGCGGCGATTATAGGGCGATTTGGTTCCAGTCGCGGGCCAGTCCATGTACAACGGTCGCGGCGCCAGAACCCTCGAGGCCATGCCCAGATATTCGTTCACGGCTTCCGCGCGGAGGTCCAACCATTTGGCACGGTCGAAGTCGTCCTTCCAGATGTCCTTGCCATGGCGGCGAAGATATTCGTCTCGGATGACGTCGTTGTAGCCGTAGATTTCCGAATCGAGTCCCAGTGTATGCGTCCGCATCGAGTAGGCGAAACCATCGAAGTCGTAGGTGGCCAGCTCTCTCAGCTTGGCCAGTTTATGCGCTTTGGCCTCGGGGTATGCCAGTTCGATGACGCCGTAGTGGTCCGGCACCGGCGGCAGGCATTTCGAGATCACCAGGGCACGGTTGCCCCAATCCCAGGCAAAGCGTCCAGTTCGCACGAAGTCGCCGCCACCCTCTGTTGGGTCCCCGACCTGTGCACAGAAGACCCCATACACGTCGTGCCACTTGCCATCATGGAATATCTGTGCGATGCCTTTTGGCGTCCCGCAGACGGAGTAGCGACCATCTTCTGCCCAGGGCTTTTTCCAGGCAAGTTTGAGGTAGGGATCGGAGACACTCAATCCTTCGAGAAGCAGCATGGTTGGGTGCTGCCTGACCACCTTGAAGGTGAACGGCTTGTCGTAGCGCCGGAAGGAACGGTTGTCGGCGCTGACATACAGCTCGAACTGCTCCCGCCTCACGCGATTCCGCGCGCCGTCGCTCTCGCTGGTGATCCTAACCGCCGTGATCGGGCCGAACTCCGCTCGAGCACTGGCTTCAAGAATTTGACGTGCTTTCACCCGGGGATCCAGCATCCACTGCAGATGCGGATTCGCGATCAGAAACGGATCTTTGAGCGGAAATTCTCCAAACGTGTCAAAGTTGGCTCGATCCTCAACCGCATCGTAGCGCAAGCCGGTTGCTTCGTCGTCGAAGAGCGTGTCCCAGCACCAGACTTGAAGCCCGTATTTCCGGCAAAGCTCGATAGTCTTGGCCACTGGATCGTACTTGGCCAGGGTCTTGACAAGGTTGGTCGAACCGGGCTCGCGACCATCCCCCGGGTACTGTTTGCCGACCTTCGTGGGATAGAGCGTCAACCCACAGGCATCGACTCTGAGGTAGACCTTGCCGATGCCTGCGTTTGCTAGCGAACGGATCACTTTCTCGTACTGGACTTCGGTGAAATAGCCGACGTCCGGATCCGTCTCCGACCAGCAGTAGTCCAGAAAATCGATCGTCGTGGACAGGATCAGGCCAGTGCCCTGTGTGCCTGCCCGTTGCGTGGGAACGGGCGCAGTCCGACATTCCATGCTCAGGACCCCGCACAACAACACACACATGCCGCGTATCACGAAACTCTTCACGTCTCTCAGCATATCATCGCTCTCTTTCAGAATGGGATCCCAATGCAGTACAGCCGAAATTCGCGCATTGCTGCATGTTGTGCAGCATTTTTCTCAATGGTTCGCCGCTTCTGTCTGAAACGCTTTGCCGCACTCGATTGCTCTTTGCTCAACATCGCATCGTCAAAGGGCACATGGGGATTGGTGTCACCGCCAATGCTCCTCATCACGCAACAGAAACAAACCAGGACGATGGCGAGTCTTGCCATTTTCTCTTCCCGTTAACGTCATGCTGTGCGGCCGAGATTACGAGCGTCCCTCTCCATCCTTTTGTTCACCTCTGGTGTCTTCGTGACTTCAGCCCCAAAGGGGCGTTTTCACCGTAGCCCCGAGCAACGCCCGGGGTCGGTGATTCTTGAATTGTGCCCTGAAAGGGAACCTCACCTTTTCTGGCGATCCCTCAATTCGTGGAAGCCACAGCCAGACTGCGAAGGCAAGGCAGCCTACAACGGCCAAGCCCCAGAAGAACTTCTCGATGGCCCTCATTCCATTCGGTCCTGGCTGTGGAGTCTCTGTCATCTTTCCTATCGCCATGGTGTGCGGCCGAGGTTACGAGGTCCGCACCAGCAACTTGTTGGCTTCTTCTTTCCTCTTGTCGATGTCTGGTGGACGCCCCCGTCAGAGTTCCGCGTTTACGCGGCAGCCCACCGGAGGCTTCAGCCCCCGGACTCACAACCTGGTCCGTGCCGAATCCGCTCGCTGAAGCATCGCTGCAACTGCCGTCTGAAGACGGAACTCTGACCCAAATCATTCCGCGC
>JAGLDW010000589.1 GCA_023145395.1 Lentisphaeria bacterium
ACACGACCGGAGGCAGGCTGTCTCCGGACCACTCTGCGGACAGTGCATTGTCCCCGGGAGGAGGTACGGTCCGCTGAACTGCGAACTCCGCAAATCGACAATCGATGCCCGTTTTAGGCGGGGAAATTCGCCGCAAAGAACGCAAAGACAGGCACTGGGGAGGCATCCGCAATAGTGGTGCGGGACGGCCCGTCCCGTAAGGGCTCCATAGTGCCAAGACATCTCGGCGCGGCCGCGCCGAACCACAAGACTCGAGCATTTCACTTGCTCTCAACAGTGAATTCTGGACAGGTTTTCTGGAGAACAGGCATTGAACAAGCCACCGAACCGAATCGAGATCCGCAACGGCAGGCCTCAGATTTCCCTGGATGGACGCGCCTACGCACCGATGTCCTTCGCCACGCTGGGGCCGACCACCAACATCGAGGACAGCTACTTGCGCCGTCTTGGGGAGGCGGGGATCGAGCTGTTCTTCATTCACTGCAACCTGCTCTGGTTGGACGATCCCCGAGCCGACTTCGACAGTTTGGCGCACAACCTTGCCCGCCTGCGACGAGAGGTCCCCGGCGCCAAGGTCTTCCTGCGCCTGAATCTGCACCCGCCGAAGAGCTGGTTGGATGCGAACCCCGACGAGCTGTTCCGATGCGAGAACGGGGAGCTTCTGCGCACGGACTACACTTCGTGCTTCTACAGCTGGAAGGACATGTCTGTCTACTCGCTCGTCTCGAGCAAGTGGCGGTTCGATGCAGGGGAACAGTTGAGAGCCTTGCTCGACCGGATCAACGAGTTGCCCGAGGGCGACGCCGTCGTGGGGCACTTCCTATCGGCGGGGGCAACGTCCGAATGGATCCAGCGCGGCGGGATCGCTGACTACGGTGAGGCGTTCCGACGCCACCTGTCTCAGTGGCTGCGCGGAAAGTATGGCAGCATCGACAACTTGCGCAGCGCCTGGAAGCAACCGGACGTTGGCTTTGAGAACGTTCGCGCACCCGATGCCCAGCGCCTGGCTGGAGTCAGGGGCATGGATCTGGAGAGCCAAGCCGGGACGGGGGAGGCGGCCTGTAGTGAATACGCGCTTGGGCTCTTCGCCAATCCGGCGGCTATCCGGGACGTGCTTGACCTCTACGAGGCGGCACGCATCGGGATTGTGGAATCGATCGAGTACTTTGCCAAGATCGTCAAGGACCACTCCGGCGGGCGTCTGCTAGCCGGTGCGTTCCACGGCACCATCCGCAACTCAGGGCTGCGACGGATTCTCCTTGCGTCGAAGAATATCGACTTTCTCGCCAACCCGGGCATCTACGTAAACCGCCGTCCGGGCGAGATCACCGACATCCATTGCCTGAGCGACTCGTTTCTGCTTCACAACAAGATCTACATGGTGGAGGACGATGTTCGCACCCACCGTGCCCCTCCCGTGGTGCAGGAACACTACTTCATCCGTTCGGCTGCGGACACTCTCACCCAGATGAAGCGTGACTTCGGCCGCGACCTGTGTCGCAACCTGTACGGTTGGTGGTTCGACATGTACGACCCCGACGCCCTCTCAAAGATTGCGACCGTCGATGCCGCCAGGACGATTCTCTCGCCCCCCGGCGAACGCGGCGACTGGTGGTACGATGCACCGGAGACACTACAGCTCATCAAGCGGATTCAGGGCATTGCCCGCGAGAGCCTGGACACGGACTGCAGGCGATGCAGCGAGATTGCAGTGGTCATGGACGAACGTTCGACCATTCTCTCCCCTGCCGCACACAGCCGCATGGTGGATTGGCGAATGAACATTCTGTCGCGGATCGGTACGCCAGTGGATTTCTTCTATCTCGATGATCTGGCCGACTCGCGGATGGCCGACTACAAGCTGTATATCTTCCCGAATGCCTGGTCCCTGGACCGTGTGCAGCGCGAGGCCATCGCCGCAAAGGTCCGGCGCGCCGGCGCGGTTGTTCTCTGGATCTACGCTGCCGGCGCGCACAATCCCGATGACGACAGCTTCTGCGCAGCCAATGTCGAAGCTCTCACAGGCATCGAGACCCGCTGCGATTCCACAGTTGTCGAGACTGCCTTCAGGATCACTTGCCCCAGTCATCCGGCAGTGCCCGAGTGTTCCCGGGAACAAATCCATGGTCGCATGAATCACGAGATCTACCGGAACGGAGTCCGGAGAGCCGTACCGCCAGGAGGCAACAACTACCAGGCACCCAACTTCCACGCCGAGGACTCCCAAGCGGAGGTTCTCGGCTCCTTCATGTCGAACGGCGTTCCCGCTCTTGCACTTCGCGACTTTGGTTCCTGGTGCTCCGTGCACTGTGCAACGCAGTTCATGGAGCCCGAACTGCTGCGGGCATTGGCCCGATA
>JAGLDW010000059.1 GCA_023145395.1 Lentisphaeria bacterium
CCTTTGCGAAGTCCGCAGCCAAGCGTGCCAGCATGGGGTAGCGGGTGCTGTACGGCGGCTGGTCGTACTTCACCTCCGCCAGGCGTTCGACCATTCGCCAGTTTCCGCCTTTCTGGAACTTCTTTCTATCGCCCCAGACGCTGAAACTCATGCCGCGCCGCGCCTTGAGAAACACGTTGTTTTCGATGAGCATGCCGCGCCCGCTATTGGTATGGAAAACCTGGTCCACATCGTAGAGAATGTTGCCGTGGAGATGGATCCCACCGCAGGGCAGGTCGGGGTAGACGGTGAAGCATCCCAACTTGCCAGGGCCGTGGATGCGATGGAAGTAGTTGTACCGAAACACGTGTCCCGTGTAGGTCCAGTCCATCGCTGCGTAGATGGCGCCGACGTCGCCGGTCTCCTGCGCCACTCGCGTGAACTCGGTGTACTCGATGACATGGTCGTTGCCGGCATATCCGATGCCTTCGTGAGGGCAGTCGTGGATGTAGCAGTGGGAGATGCGGTTGCCAACGCCGGCCAGTTGCACTGCCGGGCGGTACGTCTTCTGCACGCGGGCGAAGTGGTGGAGATGGCAGTTCTCGACCACGTGCTCGCCGCGTTGCAGCGTCTTGCGGTCGCCACCAGACAGACCGATCGCCCGGGCCGCGACTTCGTAGACATCGCAACTGCGAATGGTGTGACGGGTGCCGCCTTTGACATTGATCCCCATATCACCAACGTTGCGGACTACGCAACCGGAGATGTCGCAGTCTCTGCCGCCCTTGATCACGATGGCGCCGGCGCGGGAGCACTCGAAGACGATGCCCCGGATGCTCACATGCTCGGCCTGGTCGAGGACGACCATCGGCTTCTCCAAATCCGGGAACAACACTTCGGCCTCCTCAATGGGGGATGGTGGCCAGAGATACAGCGTGCCCGAGGCGCGGTCCAGATACCACTCGCCCGGCTCGTCCAGCTCGTCCAGGACGTTGAGGTAGTAGTAGCGTTGGCCCTTCTTGTAGCCGTACGCATGGTAGGGTGGCTTGACCCAGAGTTCCTTGCGGTCGAAGTCGAACTTGAGGACTTCGTGGTGTTGATCCGACCAATCGTGCAACCAGTAGCCGTGAACCCAGACGCCCTTGGTCGATCCCCAACGCTCAGGCCGGTCGCCGGAGTAGTTGAACGGCCCCTCGTGCCGATTCAGGTCCGGACGCTTCGGGTCTTTGACGGGACGCGCCTTCCTAGCCTTTTCGGAGACGTCTGCGATCCGGACGAAATCGGCGTTCGGGTACCGTGCCAGGGGCAGATACTTGCTGTTGAAGAAGACCTCCGTCCGGCGTATGCCCGGCTTCACGATCCCAAAGTTTGTGACTCCCCGCCCCGAGAGGTCGGTCTCGAGCACGTTCGCGCGAGCACGAACGCCAAAGCGCGCCCGCACCACTGGATCCGCCACCGGGCGCCAGTCGTCCAGCCGGACACCGCCCACGAGTCGCACCGTTTCTCCGGGGGTCGCCATCCAGATCACGGGTGCCATCTCGGAACCGGAATCCTCTTTTCCCAGAGTCAGCGTTTTGGTGAACCTGTAGATTCCGCCGCGCAACTGAATGACGACGGGTCCGGCTCCGAGGGTCTTTGCGGCGCGTTTCTCCCGGATCATGTCCCGGGCTTTCAGAAGAGTCGCAAGAGGCGCATCGGCAGTGCCGGGATTGGCATCGTCACCGGTTGGTGCCAGGTGGAGAATGCATGCGGCATTTGCAGGCACGGGACCGGAGTCGAGAAACCCCGATTCCGAGCCCCGTTTCCCCGTCGCACAGCCGCCGATGGCGAATGCCAGCAGACTCGCCGCTGAGACTCTTGTCAAATTGCGTGCGCGCATCGCTCCGTCTCCGGCTTGCAAGACCCGCCGCGAAAAGGTTTTCGCGACCAGTGATAGGTGATCGGTCATCAGTCATCGCCAAATGGTCATCGGTCACTGGTCACAGATCACTACCCTCCCCCGACCTTTTCGCGGCGGCTCATGCAGTTCACTTGGTCTGTGGTTCGCGGCGGATGTCGTGGCAGGTCACATGCTCGCGGAGACGAAGGAAAAGGTGCCCATCGGCGATAGCCGGATGCGCCCAGACCTTGTTGCCGGGCTTCGCGTCCAAGGCGAAACTGCCAGCGTCCCGGAAACCGTCCGCCAACGGCTCGAGCAAGGTCATTCTGCCCTTTTCACTCAGCGCGTACATCATGCCTTCGGCGAACAGCGTCGAGCCCTTGGTGAATTTTCCCGGTAGGACGTACTGAGTCTCTCCGGACTCGGCGTCGATCCGGCACCACTTCTTGAACTTGCGATATCCAGAGCCGAGGAAGCAACCATCGGCGTAGATCATTCCCCCATGGCAGTTGTCCAGGTCGTGTTTCCAGCGTTCCGTCACGGTCACGGCGCCATCCTTGCTCAGAGCGATTTGGTAGAGGGTCGCCCCCATGTCGGGCGCACAGAAGAGCACTCCCTCGCCCGACCAGACGGGCATGGTGCCGATCACCTCGTAGCGCACGGGCACTTCCTTCGTCCACAGAAGCACCCCCGTCTCCGCGTCGGCAATCACGAAATGACGTGAGCCAGTGGCAGCCACAAGGCGTTTGCCGTTGACCTCGAGAAGAATGGGGGAGGCGTACCCCGGCTTGTCGAAATCCGACTGGGCCGGATCCACTTTGCGCCCCCCGAAAGCGACCGTGCGCATGAATTTCAGCGGTGGCGAAGCCCAGACTGTCTTTCCGTCGTGACGATTCAATGCGACCAAAAAGGCCTTGCTGCCACCCACCGTGACAATCAGCCGGTCTCCATCGACCAACAGGCATTCGCTCAGGCCCCAGCGGATGTTTGCGCCGCCGAATCGGGCGAGGACATCCATCGACCAGATCTCCGCGCCGGACGTCGTTTCAAGACAGAGCAATCGCCCGTGCGCGTTGAGGTGGTAGGCGTGCTTGCCCACAACCGTGACGCTGGAGCGGGCGCCCGGATAGGGATTGGCCCAGGCGCGTCCGTTGGTGCTCTGCCAAACGAACTTCCCGGTCTCCTTGTCCAAGCAGGTGATGACCAGCTTCCCGTCCCTGTCCCCGGTTATCAGGACGTGCTTCCCAACCACAACGGGGGAGGAGTAACCCGTACCGATGGGGATGCTTCGCCAGCGCTGGGGAGGGCCGCCCTCGGGCCAGGTGCGCAGCAGGCCAGTTTCGGGGGAATGCCCGTCGCGGGTGGGGCCGCGGAACTGGGGCCAGTCGCCCGCGTGAGCCGTCACCACGGCGAGCAGCAACGCGAGGAGGATAGCTCTACTCGATTCTGCTTGTCTGCGCGTCATACAAGAACAGATTCCCCAGTGTATAGGCAAACGGAGAGGATCGGGAATGGGTGAAAAATGATGGGTGAAAAACGGGAGGGGAGATGAGGAGCTGATTGTCCCTTCCCCGTGCTCTGATCCCCATGTTTTACTTCTTTCCATATTTTCCCCATCTTGAAGTTAGAACTCAACCCATAGTCTGAATCTGGCGTGCTTCAAACACGACCTCTCCCCTGCTCCCCTGCACATTCCGCATCGAACAGCGGTGCTGCCTCCACGGAGACAGACAGTGCGAGGAGCAACGTCAAGGCGAGGTACGTGTCTTTCATCGTCCGGAAAAGCTGAGCGTGAAGAGCTTGGCATTGCGCATCCGTGTCCGGATTCTGAATTTTCCTTGCGGCAGTTGTTTTCCGCCCCCAAAGCTCACTTCTCTGTCCATGTGGTCGCCGACCTTGAGCAAGATAGCGTTCGAGGCCGAGTACGCTGGCAGCGCCTTGCCATCCGCATCGGTCAGCTCGATCTGCACCAAACCGTCTTCACCGATCAGAGCGTTCACGTGGAGTGATCCTGCAGCGGTGATGGGCAAGGTCAGGAACTCTCCTTCCTGCTGCTTGGCTTCCAGGCAGAAGAGACCGTCTTTCCGATAGACTAGCACACCCACGCCAACCCCCGTGTTGCGAGTGTGCGCCGCCAGTTTGTCCCAGGAACCGAACTTCTCGAACAGCGGACACCGCTCAAGCTCGCGCGGCTGGAATCGATCTTCCATCCAGGCACCGGTCACTCTCTTGATGGTTTCGTCGGTGCCCCCATTCACAATCTCGCTCTGAAAATGATACACTCCCGCGACTCTGTGGATGAGGTGATACACCTTTCCTTCGCGCTGCACGGCCGAACCCCCGAGCCAGATGTGACCAGCGCTCCAGCTGCCATGGGGACCGTTTGCCGCCAGAACACCCCGGTCGGCGCAGCGGCGCCAATGCATCCAGTCCCAACTGTAGGCGACGACTTCGTCAATCTGCTGTGTGTAGGCTTTGTACCGGGCGACATGGGCAATCTTGAGGCCATTTCCACCAAGAGCGCGGCGTATTCTGCCGCCATAGTGTTGACTGGCCGGCGGATCCGTCTCGTCAGGCAATGCCATGTGAGAACGCTGGTAGTTGATCCCGTCGCTGGTGCGATGCACGGTCAGAATGCGGGAGCATCTCGCGAGATTGTCCCAAGGCGCGTTGAACGGGGGGAAACGCCTAAGCACACTGGCATGCATGTAGAAAATAGTCTTGCCATCATCGGACAGGTATTGCCCGGCCCAGTTGTCGTTGGTCGCCTTCGGGTCCTCCAGTTCATCGATCAATATCGGCATGTCCTGGAGCAAGGATTCGCGGGTCAGCACGAGACCCACGCCGGGCGCCTTGAACCAGATGGGCCAGGTGGAGCCACGCTGGGGTTTGATCGCAGACCAATCCAGGTCGATTCGGCGCATCACAGATCCCTCCGCGCCCCTGGTGATGCGACGCATCCCCACTTGGTTCAGCTTCACTTCACCATCCCGCGCCGGATCGTGGAAACGCAGAACAATCGGTTCGGCCCCTATTCTTTTTGCCCGCCAATCAGGCTTCGCGGCTGGCGGCGTCTCGTCCCACACGGCATCTCCCTGGGATGGAATCGTCGGGACCTTTCCCAGAGGTTTGACGGTCCAGTCATCCAGCTTCTCGCTTGTCGCGGTGGCAAGAAAGTAGCGTCTTTTCTTCTCTCTCATCCAACCACGGTTGAGGCGATGGCAAAGCACATTCAGTCTACCATTTTCGTCGAAGTAGACCCGGAGGCCAAGCTGGGTGAAATCCGCGGATTTGAGGGTTGGTTTCACGACTTCGATGGCTCTGCCCTGGCAGGATCGAAACTCCAAGTCGCGGACGCTCGCCAAGTAGTGATCATCCGGAAAGAACATCGTCTTGCCAGCCAGTTCATAGGATTCCTGCCTCTCGAAGGACACGGAATGCTGAAGCCGCAGCAAACGGCGGAACGTTGCCTTTCTCCCTGTGGACCCGCCTCCCGCACGATCTTCCACCGTGGCGATGTAGGAACCATTCTGAAGCGCGTCGAGTTGGAACTCGATTCTGTTTTCACCAAGCTTCAACTCGATTTGCCGCAGTGGCTTAATGACGGTCCCAGAGAAACGCTCGGTCAAAGTCAACCCGATCTTGTGGGGCATCTTGTCCTTGCGCGTGTTGAAGAGATGCAGACATGCGACCTTCTGATCCTCATACACGGGAAGACGAAACTCCCCGTGCACCTTCTCGGCGAACTTCGCGCGTAGCACGGATCCCGGCAGGATGGGCGGCGAGTAGATCTCGATTTCCCGCAGGAAAAGGTCCTTCGACCCCGGTTCCGCATACACCGCAATATCCAAGGAATTCAGGACTTCCGGATGGAACGCATACTCAGCATAGACGGCATCGTTTGCCGCAGTGCGCTTCGATGCCTTCAAAGAGACCAGTTCCGGAAACTGCCCGGACGCGTTCAGGCCACGAATGCGACAAGCTCCAAGCTTTCCCGAGCCATCCGGGCGGCCGGAGTGGATCCGGATCATGCTGGCCGGAGCATCGGTTTTGAGTTCCATCCGAAATTCCGCTTGCTCGGAGTCCAGCGTAATTCCTGTCTCGGGGTCTTGGTCGTTGATGGGTGTCAGGGATTTGTCGCTGAGCGTCGCGCCCAGAGCACAGTTGCGGCGGTTGCTAACCGTGCTTGCAAACCCCTTTTCGTAGCGGACTTCGATGTCGTCGATCGTCACGAAATTGCCTGCGGGTGGCATATTGAGAAACTGCAGAGCTTTGACGGGCCCTTGGGCCACAAAGGGAAACGCGTCGCTCTCCGTGTTGCCGTCCTTATCGGTGGAAATCGTGAGCCAGTACAGTTTCTGGAAAACATCGAAGCGAAGTCGGCAGCAAAACCAGGTGTCCAGCGGCGTTTTCTGGCCAGTCAACACCCATTTGTCGCGACCCTTCAAGGTTGGATCGTACAGACGCATGCGCCCAATTCCAGACCCGTAGGTCGAGACACCGGCGACTGCTGCCTCCCGCCCCTGTTCATCCGGAAACAGGAATAGGGCAACCTTGCCGCCTGCCCCTGCATAGCACCAGAACTGCACGCTGAAATTATGCCCTGCGGGGACGGATGTCTTCCGACGAAAGAGCATCCGACGCAAGCTGTCCACCCGCGATATTCTGAGGGCATGCGGCGGCGATCTCACTGGGGAACGCACGATCTCGAATGCTGCATCGTCCTGCCTCGTCCAGCCCGAGAGCACGGTATTGGGTTGACCAATAGTCTCAATCCTCCCAGGCTTGAACCATTCTTCACTGTCGAAGTTCTGTTGGATGTAGACCTGTTGATTTCCGCCCGTGGAGAATTTGTCGGCGGGAATGGAGTCGCTCGCAGGCGACACCATCACAGGGGACTTGCGCGCATCTGCGGTGGCCGTGTCCGTTGGTCGCCGACAGGAAGTCAGGCAGATCAGCAGCAGGCAGCAGGAACAGACGAAGGCCAGTGGTCTCTCCATGATCAACCTCTCTCTCCGGAGCAACTGGATGAGACGCGCGAGTGCCAGAGCATGGCGTGGGCGTTGGCCGAGCGGATCCAGGTCACAGCGTCTTCGTGCACACGCTCGTCCGGATCAAGCAGTCCGCACTGGCGGCAAAGCGTGGGATCATAGTCGGGCTCGACCCCCGGCCGTCCCTCGACATAGCCATCATAGTGCCAGCCTACGATGTAGGGTTCCGACAGCGCGGCGCGCAGATAGTCCGCATAGGCTTGTCCCACCTCCATCTGACTGGCGACGGGACTCCCTTTGCTGTGAGGCTTGTGGCAGGGGAGATGGACCGAGAATGACGAGTTTCCCAGGAGAATCGGCAAGCCTGTGGCGGCATGCAGATCCCGCAGGACATCCATCTGATCCGCAAAATGGCCCTGCCATTGCACGTAGACGAGGTCGGTGTATTCCTTCAGCAGGGGAATGAGGTAGTCGGGCACGCCGTCCGGACCCAGAAGTAGCTTGTCTCCCAGAATAGGCGTGCACGGGTCGAACTCACGCACGAGATCGTGATGCAATCGATACCATTGTTCCGCGAGCTGCTCCACGCTTGTCCCTCCGCCGCGCTCCACAGCCAAGCTGTCAAGCCACAGTTGTGCATGCGCCGTGTCCGTGCGCCACGGGGGGCAGTCGGCGAACGCGTAGCCGAGGAGATAGGGGTCGCTGCACCCGTCTGCACAGACGGTCTCCAACGTGCGACGCGTCCGGTCCGCAAAGGTGTCCGAGAAGATGTTTGGAGTCTCCATATTCCTGTGATAGGGCTCGATGGCGGCGGTGAAGGCACGGCGGACGTAGTGCAGGCCGCTGCCGAGATACTGATAGGGTACCATGGTGTGGTAGCCGAAGGTGTTGAAGCCCCAGCGTCTCATATCCACCCTGACCCGTGTGGTCCAGCGGCGCACACCGTCTCCCTCCGGATTCCAGAGTCCCTCCGCATTGACGAAATCGCTGCCGTATGTGCCCTTGGTCCGCTCGCGATTGTGCGGACCGGCCATCAGGGGAGCTTCGACATGGTTGATGCCCAGGCTGACGAACATCTCCCCTTCGCAGGAGACAAACCACCACGCATCATTGATCTTCTTGAGTTGGACCGCGTCGTGCGGGTTTTCAATGGACTTTGCGGACATCGCAGACCTCGTGGCGGTCGCTGGGGAACCGAGAATATTGCGTCAATTTGGCCCCGCCCGCGCGCAACGTGAACA
>JAGLDW010000590.1 GCA_023145395.1 Lentisphaeria bacterium
TGACGCATTCCGGCTGATAAAGACAACGCCCGTCCACGCAAACGTATCCATCTGGGCAGTCCCAGTCATTCCAGCATTCCGCAAATTGACATTGCCCATTTACACAGCGCCCCATTTGGCCCGAGGCGTCGATGCAGTCGAAGTCAGACTCGCATTCGGGCTCAACAACGCACTGGCCGTTCTCACAGACACTGCCCGGCGGACAGCTCACGCCGACGCAAGGATCGTAAACGCAGGTGTTGTTCTGACAAACGTAGTTCGCCGGGCAATCGGCATCACTCTGACAAACCTGCACGCAGGCACCCATGACGCACCACTGACCGGCAGGACAATCCCCGTCGTCGAGGCACTGCTGTCCCATGCAGATCCCATTGACACAGTACTGATCCGCGGGGCAGTCATCATCTCCATAACAAGTATCGCGCACGCAGGCACCGCCTTCGCAATGCCATCCCGCCTCACAGACCACGCTCTCGCAGGGATCGTGATAGACGCAAACACCATATTCACACTGGTAATTGGTCCCAGGGCAATCGGAGTCACTATTGCATTCGGGAGAATAAACGCAGCGACCCTCTTCGCAGCGATACAAATCCGGACAATCCCAGTCACCCCAACATGCCGGGCTGTAGATACAAAGGCCATCCTCACAGGCATAGCCCGAGGGACAGTCACCATCGCTCCAGCACTCCCAAGAGGGCTGGCAGAAGCCGTCGTCGCAAACGTAGCCCTCGGGGCAATGGTCCGCATCCAGGCACTGCACGCAGACATGGCGGTCCGGATCGCAAAACGGCAGACCCGAACAATCCTCAGGCCCATCGCAGCCCGGCCTGCATGTACCGCTGTCCAAGTCGCACCAGGTGCCCGGCGGACAAGAATCCTGTGTGCACATTTCCGAAACACAGCGATTGTCAACACAGCGCATGCCATCGGGACAATCTTGATCGCTCATGCATTCGCCGCTGAACTGACATCGGAAATCAACGCAGACATAACCCGCGGGACAGTCGGCCGAGACTCGGCACTCGCCGATGAAATGACAACGACCATCCACGCAGGCAAAACCCGGACCACAGTCCGAATCCGTGTCGCATTCCGAGGCGTGCTGACAGAATCCATCCACGCAAACCAATTGGCCCGGGCAATCCTGGTCGGTCTCGCATTCAGGAGCCGGTCGGCACTCACCCTGTCGGCAGACATAACCCAGGGGACAGTCACTATCGGAATGACATTCCGACTGATAGACGCATCGATTGTCACGACAAACATAGCCAGGGGGGCAATCCCAGTCACTCCAGCATTCCACCGGATCCACGCATTGCCCGTTTTCGCAGACCATGCCAGGAGGGCAGTCCCCGTCATTGGCGCATTCCGACATGAAGATGCACTGATGATCAATGCACTCGTATCCGAGAGGACAGTCGCCGTCTGTCTGGCAAGTGCCCGCGAACTCACACCGGCCATCGAGACAGAGGTGCATGGGCGGGCAATCCTCGTCTACAAAGCACATGGGGCAGGTTCCCGAGAGGCCATGGATGTCGGTGCACGGCTCCCCGGACGGACAACCGGGTCGATCACAACAAAAATGAAGCATACTGCTGATGACGCAAAACCCATCCTCGCAGGGCACGCCCTGCTCGCAGTCACAGTCCACCTGGCATTCGGGCATCCAGGGTACACATCGACCGGCCACACAATGCTCATCCGTTTCGCAGTCGGCGTCAGTTGTGCATTGAGGAGAATACACGCAACGACCATCCAAACAGATGTAGCTCGATGGACAATCTCCGTCCACCCGGCATTCGGGCGCCAACTCGCAGCGGCCGTCTACGCATTCGTAGCCGTCCGGACAAGAGCCCAACTCGCAGGAAGGCGGTATGCAGATCTCGTCTTCGCAAATCAAATCACCCGGGCAGTCCAAATCGGTTTCGCATTCAGGCGGGATGACCACGCATTCCCCGTCCTCGCAGGCGTAGCCCCAGGGACAATCTCCGTCATCCGCGCAGTCGGGCACCAGGGTGCAAGCACCATCCGTACACACGTAACCCTGGGGACAGTCCGCATCCGAAGCGCAGGGTCCAAGCGGCGGCAGGCAAACGCCCTCCACGCAAATCTCATCCCCCGGACAGTCGCTGTCGGCATCACAAGCCGCCGGCAGGCAACGCTTGTGCCCATCTCCAATGTCCATACACGAATAGCCATCCTTGCAGTCCGCATCCACCTCGCAAAGATCCGGCAGGGTTCGACCGCAGTTGGCCAGCAAAAGCAGGATCCCGGCCAGCCATGCACAGACATGGAACATCCGATTCAATTTCATGGGAACGCCTCCATTTGCCTATTTTAGCCCAGCCGGCCTCCTTCGGGCAAGTTGGGCTATCCCACAAAAAAGACAACTTCAGTCCTGAATACTTGCCCTGAAATTGCATATTTGGCTACAATGCCGCCATCTTCAAGCTGAGGGAGTGTCCATGGACGCAGTTCTTTTGGCCCGTATCCAATTCGCGATGACCATCGGCTTCCACTTCATCTTTCCCCCCATCACCATCGGCTTAGCCTGGCTATTGGTCATGGTCGAGTGGCGCGCCTGGCGTAGCGGCGACGAAACATGGAAACGCATGGGCTTGTTCTTCGGCAAAATCTTCGGCCTGACCTTCGCCATCGGCGTGGCCACGGGCATCGTCATGGAGTTCCAGTTCGGCACCAACTGGGCCGGATACTCGCGATACGTGGGCGACATCTTCGGCGCGCCCCTGGCCGCGGAAGCCCTCTTCGCGTTTTTCCTCGAATCAAGCTTCTTGG
>JAGLDW010000591.1 GCA_023145395.1 Lentisphaeria bacterium
GTGGCGACCCTCCAGCTTGCGACGGCGGCAAAGTACGCCTGCCAGGTCAAGTCATGGGCGGCCAGCACCAAGACGCTCATCATCGAGATCCTGGACCTCGGAACCGGCGCCGTTGCTGACCCCATTGTGGCCGTTGGTGACAAGGTCAACTTTTTGGTGACGTTTTCGGAGACAACCCAAACCCGCTTGAGCTGAGGTGAGCCGTGCGGATCACAGTTGAAGACCTATTGGGCAGGGCGTTCCGCTTGGCGGATACGCCTTTGCCCGTTTCCGGTGAAGAGAACGTCGTTGACGCCGAAGAGGCTGTCGAAACCCTGGCAGACGCCCAAGATGAACTGCTTGACCTGGTGCTGGAACACGCACCGGATACCATGGGCGTCAAGGGCTCTCTGTCGGTCGCTTCCGGTGCGGTCTACACCAACTTACCGGATGACTTTCTCGGCATGACGCAACTTTTTCTCGTTGACTCCGGCAATACTCGCGTCTTGCTCTCCGAGTGGCGCGATGGAGACCAAGCGGGATACACAACGACCGAGACCGTCGACTGTCCGAACTATCAAATCAAGGGGCGTCGCCTGTATTGGCTACCGCTGCCGAATGCAGCCAAGACGCTCGAAATATGGTATACGCGCATGCTGGACCCGCTCGAAGACTACGCTGACGAAATCGACGAAATGATCCCACGGGTCTGGACGCGCTATCTTGTGGGCTACTTGGCCCGCTACATCTTGGGCAAACAGGAAAGCGACACCGGCCCGGCTGAGCGCATGGTCAACGCGGCATCTGAGCGCATCATCACGCAAGCCTTGCGGCGTCGCTCTGTCCACAGCGCATCCGGTAGGCGTCAACGCGAAACCAGGGCGCAGAAGATCGCCCGCCTGCCTCGGAACAGCTACGAATGACCAACCCGCGCCAATACTCCCGGATCTTCATCGACGATGCCGACGCGGGCAAGCTCGCAGAGCCTCTTGAGGCCATGCAGGACGCGATCCAGCAAGCGACAGAAGACCTTGACAGCTCCCCGGCGCTTTCTGGCGTGTTGGTCCAAGATAAGGAGCTTGCATCCGGTAGTAACACCATCAGGCACACCCTTGGGCGGGCTCCTCGCATCGTGTTACCCGGTGCGCCGTCTGTGCAGGCGGATGTATGGGTGACGGCCTCGGATACCTCTGCGCTCACCGTGTCGGCCTCTGTGGCATGCACGGTAAGCTTTTGGGTGATGTGATGGCCCTCCGCACGAAGCGCATAAGCATTCCGCTCGCAGGTCCGCTCGATGAATCGAAGGACACCAAGACAGTGGCTCCCGAGCAAGTCGTGTCTGTGGCCAAAAACGCTCGCTACACGAAGCACGGGACGGTCGCCAAGGCCAAAGGGTGGTCAATTATCGACTACGCCGGGCCTGATACCGGCACGAAGCTTCGCCCACCTCACACGCTGGCCTCAACACCTTTCGGGCTCGTAGCCGGTGGCCTGTTGGCCGACGCAAGCGGTGACAGCGACCAAGACGAACACTTTCACGCGCTGGTCCGAGGCACCGCAGACGACGCATGGGAAAAGGCCGGATACTGGGCACCCATCGCGCAGAGCCAAAAGCGCATGCATCACGAGATGGATGGCGTTGATTCATACGACGCCTGTGTGGACGCAAACGGGCA
>JAGLDW010000592.1 GCA_023145395.1 Lentisphaeria bacterium
CGCGTTGAAGCGGCGTCTTTGCGACGCGATCGAGAACCGTGCGGAGGAAATGCACGCCATCGGCGACGCGATCTGGGCTCGGCCCGAAACAGGGTTCCGAGAGGAAAACACTAGCCGGATCGTGAGGGAGACCTTCGCGGCCCTTGGGCTGCCCCACAAGACCGGACTGGCTGTGACGGGCGTCCGGGCGGACTGGCGTTCGGGGCGACCCGGACCGACCATCGCCGTGTTCGGCGAACTTGACTCCATCATTCTTCCCTCGCACCCCGCTGCCGATCCTGTGACGGGTGCCGTGCATGCGTGTGGGCACAATGCCCAGATCGCCTCCATGCTCGGCTGCGCGATGGCCTTCGTCGATACTGGCATCGGCAAGGAACTGGCGGGAAACATCGCCTTCATCGCCGTGCCCGCCGAAGAATATCTGGAACTCGAGTTCAGGCGTGGGCTGGCGGCGGAAGGGAAGATCGAGTTTCTCAGCGGAAAATCCGAGATGATCCGCCTCGGCGTGTTCGACGACATCGATTTGGCGTTGATGGCGCACACCGGCGTCGGACGGACCGCGCACGCGCCGGATTCGATGAACGGATTCGTGGTCAAAAACGTGACGTTCCAAGGACGCGCCGCCCACGCCGGGCTCGCCCCGGAAGAGGGGATCAACGCCCTCAAGGCGGCCACACTCGCGATCAATGCCATCAACGCGCAGCGCGAAACCTTTCCGGACGCCGACGCCATCCGTGTGCACGAGGTGATCACTCGGGGAGGAGATGCGCTAAACGTGGTGCCGGACGTGATCAAGATGCAGACCAAGGTCCGGGCGAAGACAGTCGAGGCGGTCCTGGCAACCGCAAAGAAGGTAGAGCGTTGCCTGAAATCGGGAGCGCTTGCTGTTGGCGGCGGCGTGGAAATCGACACGCTGACGGGGTATCTGCCACTGATGAGCAACCCGCAGCTTGCCGAGGTCTTTCTCCAGAATGCCCGCGAGCTGATACCCGGCCTCACCGTTTCCAGCGGCGGACATCGGGGCTCGTCGACGGACATGGGCGATATCAGCCAGATCATGCCGGCCATCCACCCGCACATCGGCGGTGCCGAGGGCAAGTTGCATGGCACGGATTTCCGTTTCGCGGACAAGCAGCTTGCCTACATCGACACTGCCAAAGTGCTGGCCGGATGCCTGGTCGATCTGCTGTCGGACGATGCCGAAGTCGCCGAACGCATCCGGCGCGACGCGCCTCCCACAATGAGCAAAGACCAGTACCTGGCCTACATGCAGGACAACAGCGCCCGCGAGTGCCACGACTTCCGCGACGCGTAAAAACTCGCATTTCGGATTTCAGATTGCTGATTTCAGATTTTTTCAAGAAGCTGGTCGATAGTCTATTGCAGCAATACAGGGGTTTCATAATGGCGTCGTAACGCATTGGCTCATGAGATCTAAATTCAAAATCGCAAATCCAAAATGTGAGTAGAGAGGGCCTGGCATGTTCACATTCGATCGTATTCGAGCCTATCACATTCGCTTCCCGATGCGGAAGCCATTCCGGATCAGCGTGGGCGAGATTCGCGAGAAGGAATGCCTGCTGATGCTCGAGCAGCCCCTCGACGAAGACGATCTCTACTACCATTCCCTGCTTCGAGAGCGTATCGAGACCCCCGTCTGCATGGACGAGAGCATCAAAAACCTGCATTTAACCGACTGCGCC
>JAGLDW010000593.1 GCA_023145395.1 Lentisphaeria bacterium
GGCAGCCGCCTCGGCACGGGAATCGGCGTCGCCATGCGCGTCGCAGCAGCCGCTCTGCCAAATTGCACGTATCCAGCCGACATCGGGTTCTCCGCCTCGTATCTACCGGAAGAAATCACCGAAGCCGCCTTCGGGTTGCAGGATGGCTGCTTTTTCAATATTCCCCACGACACGCCTGGCCTGGGAGTGCAGGTTGTTCCCCAGCTCCTGAAAAAATATCTGGGGACCGAGTACGAACTGTAGGTTGCCTTCCGTAGCAACTAGAAAATTCGAGGAGGATTCGGATGACTTCTTTCGTGTTCCGTCGTGCAACCGCCATGTCTCTGCTTCTGCTTGCCTGCGCCATCCACGCGCAAAAGCCCAAAATGGATGCGAAGTGCCAGGAGATCCTGCAACAAGCTGATGCCGTGCTGACCAAAGCCAAGCGAATGAGTGTGACGCAGACGCGACAAGTGGCCTTGGTGACTGGAGATACAAGACAGCAGATGGAGAGCGAAAAGACGTTGATCCTTGCCGCCCGACCAAATCTTTTCCGGGTTGAGAAGAAGGGCGACTCGTCCGAGTTCACCGTCTCGGCCGGGCCGGAATGGATCCGCTATGCCAATCTGGCCAACGCCTACCAGAAGACGGATGTGTCGAAGTTTGCCACTAACGCTCTCTTCCGCACGCCGCAAGTGGATTCGCTGGTCACCACGGGTCGGGGTTTGGTCAGTCTGTGGCTTGGGGGACATTCTCTGACAACGTTGCTGACGGGTGCGGAGACGTGCACCTACGCGGGGACGGAGGACATCGATGGCACTGAACTGCATCGAGTGGATGCAAAACTCCCCCAGTCTCGCCTCTCGCTCTTTCTCTCAACCGGGAAGCCAGTGTTGCTCATGCGAGTCTCAACCACCCAGAGTATGGCCGGTTTTGGACAGAAAGACGATAAGGGCAACAAGATGCACCTGAATTCTGAGCTGGTGTTCAGCGACTGGAAACTGGACCCAACACTCCCCAAAGACGCATTTGTCTTCACCCCGCCAGAGAATGCCAAGCAGGTTGCCGATCTTGAGAAAGCACTGGCCGAGCGCATTCAGACCATGGCCGAGATGGGACCGCCGACGCCAGCGGGCAAGCCCTTTCCCTGCGGTCCCGACGCATGTACCCAGGCCACATTCAAGGTCGCCGAGAGATCCTGGAACAACGCTCGGCAGAAAAGATGCTATGAGACCCACGGCCAGCGCGATCCGAAATGGGACAAAGCCATGCTGCAATTTCAGGCGAAATGGACCGAGCGCCTGCTTGGCAAGACGTCGGTCCCCTACCTAGTAGAGCTGCGCGAGCAGGCTCGGTACATCCAATCATTCGGTTGCCAGGACCCATTGCTCAAATACAAATTGGCGAATCTCACGCAATATCTGTCAAGCGACAAGGTGGCCGAACCCTTGCTGGAGGAGGCATGGAAAGGCCTGAAGAACAGTTCCTACCCCGCCTCCTCCAAGATCGCGTCAGTGCGGCGCTATCGCAATCTCGTCAAAAAGACCCGTAGGAAAGACACGGAGCTTCACGCTCGACTCCAAGATCAGTTGAGCCGCCTTTTTGCACAGGCCACCGCCGAACCGGATTTCGCTGACGGCAATCAGCGCATGTTCTGTTTCCTCTTCAACTATGAGTGGCAGAACATGGCGCTCGACGGGAAAAAACTGGCGATTGAGACGATGACGGCAAATCCTGATGTCGATCCCTGGCTGCGTGCCTACTACACGGGTCGCTACCACATCAGGAAGGCATGGCAAGCGCGCGGGGCGGGCTACGCGAACTCGGTGTCGAAGAAGGGTTGGAAGGGGTTCTCCGAACATCTCCAGATTTCCAAGAAAGAGCTGACGGCCGCCTGGAAGCTGCATCCCGAGTTTCCCGAAGCGCCGACCGAGATGATTACAGTCGCCATGGCCGGACACGCCGACGAGTCGGAACGCGTGTGGTTTGACCGAGCCATTGCCGGACAGCTTGATTGGGGCGCCGCCTACGACAAACTGCGCTGGTCCTACCGGCCTCGCTGGGGAGGGAAGGTCACATGGATCTACGAGAATGGACTCGACAGCGCCAATACCGGACGCTTCGACTCCAATGCGCCCCTCTTCTTCTGGCTTGCCTTGCCCAAACTGCGTGAAGAAGGCGAGAGCTGGCAGGCGATCATGGCCCGGCCCAAAGCCTATGAGACTCTGAGAAACGTCTACAAGGGATATGCAGCCCACAATGGTCCTGACTACCGGCCCGAGTACTGGCAGACCGTGTGGCTGATCGGCTGCTGGGGAGCAGGGAATGCGAAGGAGGCGCTCGCGGCGCTGCGCCAGCTCGAGTTCCAGCCGGACATGGTGGTCTGCAAGAATGCGAAAGTGGACGTTGATCAACTGATACCGGAGGTGCTCTTGCTTGCTGGTTCCCAGGGAGAGGCGGCGCGGCGCGGACTGGCTCTCCTGCACAGGAGGCGCTATGCGGAGGCCGTGCCGATTCTGCGCAAGATCATGCTTGCTCTGCGGGAGACAGAGCCAACGGTGTACGCCTACTTGGGCGATCGCATCTGCGAGGTGCGGTTCAGCGATGCCCCCAAGGTGGCGAGCACCGTGCTGGACACCATGATCGACATGCATCGACGGGAGGTATTGGTGCAGTCCTTCATCCGCTGGATGGAGATGGGCGAAGTTCCGAAGGAGTTCCAGAGCCGGGTGGGCGATTATCTAGGTCCCATCAGCTGGGCCATGATGCAGGAGGCACCGACGGATGACGATCTCACAAACGACGAGATCGACGTCCAGCTTGACCGGATCAACGCGATGACTCTCGCCGATGTCCCCGGGGTGGACACGCTGCCGGCGGAGGAGGCCCAGGAGCTTTTCATCAGTGAACAGGCTCTGGCCAAACTGCGGTTGCACTACCGCCACCAGCCGACCAAACGAAATGCCAACAAGGACAGCAAAGAATACTGTGTAAAATACGTGGTCTCGGTCGTCAGGAGCATTCGCCACCGCGGCATGCTCCTCGACTTCATGGGCGAGCACCAGAAGAAGGGGCGCTATTCCTACAACAGAGATGTCCAACACCAGTTGAAAGAATGGGCACTCATCAAAGGGCCGAATTACTGGGATAAACTCTCGGCTTCTCTCCTGTCGAAAATCGACCGCCTGCACGATATCGACGATCCGGATCAGAGGATACAGAAAGCCTGGGAGCTTTTCTGGCACTGGGGCGCTCTCCGGTTTGGGTTCAAGGTCAAGCAGTTCCTCGACGAGTCCGGTGCAGAGGTGGATTCGGCGATTATGGAACGACACCTTCTTGGCTATCTTTCCGGACTTCTGATCCCGTACAGAACCTCGACGGCGACCTATGGTCTTGCCACGGGTTTCAACGCCATACCGGGATATGAAAACCGTGTCATCGGCTATGGCAAGATGCATCAGCATCCAACCTGGAAGGTTGCGATGGTTCGACTGGCTCAGGCTGATGCCTTTCTTCGCTTGGGAAATCTGAATGCCGCCATCGGAATGCTGGTGGAGTGTGAGAAGGCCAATTCCGACAATGACTGGAATTATGTTCTCGACAAGCGTTATCGTGGCTCCAAGGCCTGCGCAACCGCTCTGGTTCAGGCAATTGCCCAGCACCCCAATGCCACGCAGGAGACAATGGACCTTTTGGAGCGCCTCTTTCCCACGCATCTGGCAGAGATCCCTGTGGAATAGCGGAGAGTTTCCAGGACGGGTGCACCAATCGCAACGATGAGTCAATAGAACGGGATGAGACTGGGATGATTGCACACACGAGCGAAGACCGGTTGCAGGCTGTGACACCGGTGGCCTGGCGATTTGGCGGACATCTGGGGGCGCGTATTGACGCGGTGTTGGAGAAGCGCATTCTGGGGGACTTTGCGTGGCGTGAGATCTACCCCGAGGCGGAGGAGGCGTTTCGCACTCGCGTGGATGACCGAATCCAGCCGGGGAAGGGGCTTTGGCAGGGCGAGTTCTGGGGCAAATGGATGCTCGGAGCCCTGGCCACTCAGCGCTACGTGCGGAGTCCGCAGCTGCGCGGGCACCTCGCCAAGGCCATCGACGGTCTGCTATCCACCCAGGATGAGAACGGCTACATCGGCACCTATCACGACCCGTCTTTTCTGGGCCGGGGAACCTGGAATGTCTGGGGACGAAAATACACGCTCTGGGCGCTGATGGAAGGCTACGAACTGCTCGGCGACGAGCGAATCCTCGTAGCGGCCAGACGATTTTTCGACCATCTTGCTTCGGAGGTGGGTCCGGATGCGGTTCCCATCCTCGAGAGCGGGACATTCGATGGAGTGCCCAGTTCCTCAATTCTCCGTCCACTGCTTTTGCTCCACCGCCATACGGAGGAGGAGAAGTATCTCGACTACGCCCAGTACATCGTCAAGCAGTGGGCAGCGGCGGAATCCGGGCGACCGGATATTCTGCGCAAATGCTTGTCTGGAGTCCCCGTCCACGAGTGGTTCGAGAACCCGCTGCA
>JAGLDW010000594.1 GCA_023145395.1 Lentisphaeria bacterium
TGGGGCAAGGCCTACGAGTATCTCTCCTGCGTCGAGGGTCTGGTGGAACTGCACCGCCTCACGGGCGAGTCGTCATATCTGATCGCCGCCGAGCGCTTCCATGCCAGCTTGATGGCCCACGAGCGCAATCCCGTGGGCATTATCAGCTTTCACGACAAGTTCTGCGGCTCCGCCCGACTTCGGAATGGCATGTCGGAGATCTGCGAGTCGATCCACTGGAGCCGCCTGTCGTACGAGTTGTTTCTGGCCACAGGCGACACGCGGTATGCGGACGAGTTCGAGCAAACGCTGTACAACGCGGTGCTGGTCGCCCCCAACCAGGAGGGGACCTGGGCGCTGCGTCGTCTGCGGCTGTCGCACGAGCACGCATCCGCGCCAAAACACTGCAAGTTGGAGCATCATCACTGCTGCGTGGATAATCTCCCACGCGGGTTCATGCAGGCTGCGGACATCGCAGTGCTCCGCGAGGGAGCCGGAGTGAATGTGGTGCTCTACAATGACGGGCAAGGCGAGGTGACGCTGGCTTCGGGAAGGACGCTCGAGATCGAGATCGAGGGAGGATACCCACGCAATGGTGCCCTGCGCATTTCGCTGCGCTTGGCGGAAGCGGAGACGTTCCCTCTGCGTCTGCGGATTCCGCAATGGAGCACTTGCACGACTGTCGTGGCGCCGGATGGTGCCACCTCACAGGCTTTCCCCGGCGGTTGGTTCGAGATGTCTCGGAAATGGCGCGATGGCGATGTGGTCGAGATACGGCTGGACATGAGCGCACGCGTCGAGTTCTTCGACGCGCGTGGACTTGGCGATGACGACCCACTGGTGCAAACCGCAGTGCAGCAATGGGCCAACCTGCCAGTGTTCATGCCCGAACCAACAATCAGGTTGAGTGTGGAGGAAGCGCAACCGCAACGTCCTGCGATCCTGGTGCAACGCGGTCCGCTCGTGCTCGCGCGCGACCTGCGCCTGGGAGACGAGGATGTGTGCGCCACACTGCCGCAAGACGCTGCCGGAGCACCTGTTCCGAGGCTGGAGGAACGACCCGCGCCCGACGGAGTCTGGCTGGCGTGGGACGCCTGGTTCGGAGACAACACCCCACCAGTTCCACTCTGTGATTTCTCATCCGCCGGCAGCACCTGGGACAAGAACACCTCGCTGTTCAACACCTGGCTGCCCCTGCCCTGATGGCGAAGGGACAATGGTTTGTGGAGTGCGCTGCGGTGGCGCTGCCCCCGCAAACCCCCGCCGGAGGGACGTATCCCTCCGGAC
>JAGLDW010000595.1 GCA_023145395.1 Lentisphaeria bacterium
ATTTCGTCCGCTCCGCGCACGTGCGTGTCAGGTGCCTTCAGTCGCGTAGAACCATTCAGTCGACACAGCCTTCAACTTGAGTGAAAGGCGGTCCTTGTAGTCGAAATAGGTGATAAGAGCGATGCCATCGACCCAGGTGACCGCGGGATAGGCCCAGGCATTGCCTGGCTCGTCTTCGAGATTCTTGAATCTGTCCCAAGACTCCCCCTCGTCAGAAGACAGCGCCGATGTCAACGGGTTGCGCCCCACTCCTCCGGGGTTGTGCGTCCAGATCGCGAGCAAGTCGCCTGTCTCCGGCACCCGTGTGACAGCGATTGGTGCGGCAGTGCCGGTGAGCGCGGTCGGCTCCGGTTCGGACCAGGTCATTCCGCCATCCACGGACACGGCTTTGTACTGGCTGCCGAGATGAGTGCGCGTGAGCAGCATGACGCGGCCATCGGCCAGTTCCACGCAGGCTGGTTCCCAGGATCCTCCATCCTTCGGACGGGTGCGTCCGCCTTCGCACCAGCTTGCGCCATCGTCGTCCGAGATGTAGCAATAGCTGTCGTCATTCGCCCAGGCTTCAATGAGAATCCGACCCGTGCCAAGGCGCAATGCGCGCCCGTTGGTCAAGCCTGTGTACACCCCGTTGGCACTGAGTTGCTGCGCGGCACCGAACGTGCTCCCCTCGTCTGCGGAGCGCCGCAGCATCACCCGGCAGTCTTCATCCTCCATATTTTTCTGGCAGTAGAACAGCGCGATCTCACCACTTTGCAGGCGCAGGAAGTTGACCTCCATGACATTGCAGCCACCGTCGTCCTCGACCAGTGTGTACTTGTCGCCCCAGCTCCTGCCTCGATCATTGGAGATTCTTCCGACAAGCTTTGCCGGGCCATGATCGGCGCCATCGCCCGCATAGAACTCGGTCCAGCCAAGGAGCAAGCGTCCGTCGTTGAGAGGGATGATCGCCGATTCGCTGTTGCGGGGGTTTTGCGCGTCGGTCCGGCCCACGTAGAGTTCGAATAGTCCCTGCTCAGCCATTGCGCTCTCCTCCTAGGTGCACTCATCTGCTTCGGCCATGTCAGTCGGAGGTCCTGACGCGATATTTCCTAAAAATACAGGTCTCTCTCGCCATTGCGAACGCGTGCCAGTCTCTCGGCGACCCCGGGTCTCTGCGTGTCGTTCAGCCGGGCCACCTCGCGGTCGATCTGCCTGTTGCCCACCTTCAGCGTCTCGGGACTGGCGTAGTCCTCGAGAAACTCCTGGAACGTCAGGATGGCGTTGGGACTGCAGTAGCGTTTGACGAATCCGGGGACGGCGAACTCCATGAAGTGCTCCCCCGTGCGTCCGAGGCGGTAGCAGCCCGTGCAGAACGAGGGAATAAAATCGACCTCGCAGAGTTCGCGGATGACTTCGTCGAGCGAGCGGTTGTCCGCCAGTTCGAACTGGCTCTTGCGGTGCGTGTCCTCGTCCTTGGCGGCGTAGGCGCCAATGCCGATGCTGGAGCCCGCGTCGATCTGGCTGACGCCGAACTGAAGCACCTCGTTGCGCAGTTCAACGCTTTCGCGGCAGGTGAGGATCAGGCCCGTGTAGGGAACGGACAGGCGGAGAATGGCAACCAGGCGCTTGAAATCATGATCGCTGACCGCATTCGGTGGATTCTCGTTGAAGCCCGTGCCAATGGCGGGTTCGATGCGGGGGAAGGAGATGGTGTGTGGTCCGACGTTGAAGTGGTCTTCCAGATGGATGGTGTGGTAGAGCAGAGACATGGTCTCGAAGCGCCAGTCGGCAAGTCCCATCAACGCGCCGATCCCGACATCGTCGATGCCAGCCTCCATGGCGCGGTCGAAGGCGGACAGACGCCAGAGATAGTTGCTTTTCGGGCCGGTGGGATGCATGTCGGCGTAGGTGGGCTGGTGATAGGTCTCCTGAAAAACCTGATAGGTGCCAATGCCAGAGGCCTTGACCGTGCGGAAACCCTCCACGTCGAGTGGCGCGGCATTGATGTTGACGCGGCGGATCTCACCGTTGCCGAATTTCTGGGAGTAGACCGTGCGGACGGTTTCGGCTATGAACTCGGGGGAGTATTTGGGATGCTCGCCGTAGACCATGATGAGTCGTTTGTGCCCGCCATCGACCAGCGCGTGAATCTCGTCCTTCAGGCGATCGAAGCTGAGGGTGTCGCGCCCGGCCTGCTTGTTGGAGCAGCGGAATCCGCAGTATTTGCAGTCGTTGATGCAGTCGCTGCCAACGTAGAGGGGGGCGAACAGGACGATGCGGTTGCCGTAGACGCGCATCTTCAGCTCGCGTGCGGCGGCGAAGATCTCCTCGGTCAGTTCCGGTGTGTCCGCCGCGATGAGCGTGGCCATCTCCTCGGGATCGAGCCGTTGTTTGTCGAGCGCCTTGGCGATGATGTCGCGGACCCGCACGGGGTCTGCGTCGGCCTGCTCCAGTTGCTCGAAAATTTTCGCCTCGGGGATGAAATTGATCGCTTTCGACGTGTCGATCTTGGGCAGGGCGTACGGGAAGTCCCCGAGCGGGTTTTGCATCGTTTCCATGGTTCTTGCTCCCTCGTTAGGATGAACTGCTTGCGTCTGGATTTTCTGGTTGCGAATGAATCTCCCGCTCGTATGCGTCGAGCGCGGCGGGAAAGGGCGAAAGGGCGCGCCGGAGCACGCCCTGAGTCTGCGAAATGCAAAGGCCGTAGTTGGTGACGGGCACGTTCTCTCCGGTGCAGCGCTGGAGCCGGGAGAGCATCTCCGCCCGGTTGTTCATGCAGCCGCCGCACTGGATGACCAGCTTGTACTTTCCAAGATCGTCGGGAAAATCCCGGCCTGCGGTGGAGTCCACCTCGAGGCGGGCACCCGTGTATTGGCGGAGCCAGCGGGGGATTTTCACCCGCCCGATATCGTCCTCCATCGCGTGGTGCGAGCAGGATTCGGCAATGAGAATGTGATCGCCGGAGCGCAGGTGCTCGATCGCGGCGGCACCACGGGCAAGTGCCTGCAGATCGCCTTTGAGTCGCGCGAAGAGGATGGAGAAGGTTGTGCAGGGGATGGAGTCGGGGGTGTCGGCCACCATCTTCAGCACCACCTGCGAATCGCAGATGACGAGATCCGGGGGGCGTTTGAGGTTGTCGAGCATGTAGGCGTACTCGCGCTCCTTGACGACGAGAGTGGCCGCGTCGTTGTCGAGGGCGTCGCGAATGGTCTGCACTTGGGGAAGGATGAGTCGGCCCTTGGGCGCCTGCAGGTCGATGGGCACGATGAGCACGGCCAGTCCACCGGGGGGAAGCAGATCGCCCACCAGCGGAGGCGGATTCCGAAATTCGTCGCTGAGCACGGTCTGGAGGAGCAGTTTGAGCTCCGCCAGCATGCGTTCGCGGTCGGCGGCATCCGTGGCCGCGCACAGGAGCACGCCATCCGCCTTCTTGCGCAGCGAGGTCAGGAACGAGACGTCGGGCGCGATGAGATCGGTCTTGTTGACGACCACGATCACCGGCAGATTCCGCTCGCTGGCGGCGGCGATGATTTCCTCTTCGTGGTCAGAGAAACTGCCTGCCTCGCAGACCAGCAAAGCGACATCCGCACGGTTGAGGGCGGCGCGGGTGCGTTTGACACGTTCCGCGCCCAGTTCCGATTCGTCGCCCAGGCCCGCGGTGTCGAGAAAGACCACGGGGCCAAGCGGCAGCAGTTCCATGGGCTTCTCCACCACGTCGGTGGTGGTGCCGGGCACTGGCGAGGTGATCGCGACATCCTGGCCCGCGATGGCGTTCAGCAACGTGGACTTGCCCACGTTGGTGCGACCGAAGATCGCGATGTGAAGACGCAGCGACTTGGGGGTCGTCAGCATGGCGGCCTCCGGTGTCCAAGGGAGTTGAGATTGTCGGCGTTCAGGGTGTCCGCCACCACATCGGCGCCGAGACGGTCACTGAGGAAGGCGACAAGGTCCGTGCCCTCGTCAGCCGCGAACTCCTTGGCCAGTTCCGTGGCCCGGTCGTAGCCGATCAGGGGCAGGAAGGCGGTCATCAACCCCGGAGAGTTGGCCATCAGCGCCCGGCACCGGTCCGCGTCCGCCTCGATACCCACGACATGTGCGGCCAAGCGAGAGCAGGCCGTGACCAGCAGCTCCAGAGACTCCAGGAAGGCGAGTGCCAGCAACGGCATGTACTCGTTGATCTGCAGCGTGCCCATACTGGCGCATTCCGCGACGATGGTGTCGTTCGCCTTGGTCTTGACACCAATCTGGATCACGGATTCGAGGACGACGGGATTGACTTTTCCAGGCATGATGGACGAGCCAGCCTGCATGTTCGGCAGGCGAATCTCACCGGTCATGTGGAGCAACCGCAGATCGCGGCAGATCTTGATCAGGTTCGTCGCCAGCGCCTTGAGGATGCCCGAGACTTCGACAAAGGGATCCGCATTGGCCGTCGCATCCATGAGGTTCTCGGCTCTGCTCAAGCCCAGGCCCGTTTGAGCGCGGAGCTTTTCGGAGGCCAGAAAAATGTAGCTGCGGGGCGCCGTCAATCCGTTGCCCACCGCCGTGCCACCGAGATTGACGACACGCAGGCGCTCCTCGCACTTGAACGTGCGCCAGCGGTCCCGCGAGATGGCTTCCGCGAAGGCGGAGAACTCACGCCCTAACGTGACAGGCACAGCCTCGATCCACTCTGTGCGCCCGATGGTGGGGACGGAGTCGAACTGCTTTTCTTTCTTCTGCAGCGTATTCTGCAGTTCCGCCACTCTCTCACTCAGCATGCGCAGCAGCCTGACACCAGCGACTTTCACAGCGGTCGGATACACGTCGTTCGTGCTTTGATGGAGGTTGACGTGGTGCAGAGGGTGGATCGTCTCGTAGTCCCCCGGCTTGCGTTCCAGGAGAATGAGCGCGCGGTTTGCGAGCACTTCGTTCGCGCAGAGATTGGTGGAAGTGCCCGCCCCTCCCTGCAACCCGTCGAAGTCGAACTCGCCGTCGAACATGCCCTCGGCCATTTCATCGCACGCCCGTTCGAGCGCCTTGCCGACGGTCGGCTCCAGGAATCCAAGTTCCGCGTTGGCGGAGGCGCAGGCTCGCTTCACCTCGCCCATGGCGTGGATCAGCGGACGGGGCACGGCATGCAGATGAGCGGGGAAGTTCTGGCGAGCCCGAGCAGTGTGGACGCCCCAATAGGCGTCGGCGGGAATCTCCACCTCGCCCAAAAGGTCCCGTTCCACTCTTGTGGATTGTGCGCCCGTGTCCGCCATGCTGCCACTGCTCCCGATTGCGACCAAAAAGAAACCGGCACTTCCTATTCCCGAGGAAAGGAAGCGCCGGCGAAATCTTGGGTTGCCCGGGACTGTCATTCCCCGCCCATCAACCACGACGGTGGTCTCAGGTAGGTCCCATGCAGCCTCTGCAACTGTCGCCCAGTGCTCCCTTGGGTCAGACGAATCCTCGCCGCGGGAAGAATCAGTATATTTTTATCTATTCCCAATGTATAGAAAAGACACCGGGATGCAAGTCGAGTTCCATTTGCCCGAAAGAGCAGAACGATCAGAGTGCTGTCTGGCCTCGCCCCCACTGGCCTTGTGCCAGTGGAGCGGCAGATGATTGGGGGGGGGGAGTAACACCCTATTTTGGTTGGCGAAACCAATCTCTCGCTCCACCGGCGCAAGGCCAGTGGGGGCGGGACGAAGCAAGAGTGACACCCTAACTA
>JAGLDW010000596.1 GCA_023145395.1 Lentisphaeria bacterium
GTGCTACCACCTTGTTCCACAAGCTGGGCCGTGCCAACGAGCAGGTCTCCGGCCCGATTTCCGCTTCGGAGCAGATGAGCCTGAACGAGACACCGTACTATGGAACAGCGGCCACCGACAAGGCCAACTATGCCAACGACGAGCATATCGTGATTTCCGGCCAGGCCTTGCGCCGTTCGGACTATGCGCCTTTGCCAAACACGCCGCTGAATATCGGCTTCGCGGTGGGATCCTACCGCTGGTACACCAACGTGGTGACGGATGCGGCGGGCGACTACGTGCTGGACTATCTGGTAGCGGGCGGGATCGGTGGTCAGATGACCATCTGGGCGGCCCATCCGGATATGGTGGATCGCCTTGATCAGGTCACGGTTGGCATCTACCGCATGTTTGCGCTGCCGCAGTTTGGCGATATCCGTATGTCCAAGAACGACACGCTCGACATCAGCCTCCATCTCTACAATCCGGGCAAAGAGCCGCTGGCAGATATCGACATGACCGTCAGCGCCTACCGGATGGACGGCACGAACAAGGTCGATATTTCATCGGTCGATGCATTGTCGCTCTGGGATGCCGGACTGGAGGTTCCGCCCAAAGGAAAGGTTAGGGTTCCATTGCGTCTCCATGCGGATATCGATGCGCCGGACAACGCGGTGGTCGAACTGCGCTTTGCCTCGGCAAGCAAGGGCGCGGCCGACACCTTCCGGGGCAGCATGACGCTGCTCGAAGCCGTGCCGGTGGTCGATGTGGTCGAGCCTTCGGTGGGCTATGTGGATGTGACGGTCAACCGCGGCCAGGTCGTGACGCGCACCGTGACGGTGGCGAACCGCGGCGTGCGGGATCTGAAAGGGGTCGTGATGACCCTGCCGGCCACGCTCGATTGGATTACGCCCATGCTGCAACCCGAAGCCGATGGGCTGATCCATCTGCCGGATCTTGCGGTGGGTGCATCGAACACCTTCGATGTGGTCTTTATGCCGCCGGAGGGCATTGCGATGGATCGCTTCAGCGATGTGCTGCAAATCAGCGGAACCAACCATCCGGCCAAATTCGACGTGCCGTTCTATGCCACAGTGAGTTCGGCGGACAAGGGCGATGTCCAGTTCTATGTCCAGGACAACATGAGCCTGCCGGTTCCAAA
>JAGLDW010000597.1 GCA_023145395.1 Lentisphaeria bacterium
AATCATCTTGAAAACAAAATGGAATTAGTTCCTAGTCCTGGCATCTTCTCTAGTTTCATGGGTGCTACGCCAACGTAGACAGCGGTATGGGCTATGGGTTGCATTCCAAGTTCGTGTGCATTGTCGCCAGGGGTTGGTCATATGCTGCTGTCACGGCATTGGCGTAGGTCGCCAGATCGTGACTGCGCCGGATGCGCAATCGGATGCGATGCGGGTCTGCAAAAGCTTGGGCGAGAAAGTCCCAATGTTGTTTCATGCGGTTGAGCAGGTGGCCGGGTCCACTCAGCCAAGTTTGATAGCCTTCAAGCAATTCGTCGTGGAAGGTGCGCAACAGCGTACGTCTCCGTTCCGCGTCTGGCGGAAGACGCCCCTTGATCCAGGCTACCAGGAAGGGGTTGGCCAGCACGCCTCGGCCAAGCATCCACGCAGTGGGGTTCCCTCTGAGTCGCTCCCTCGCTTTGACAATGTCTCCGGGGACGCGGATGTCTCCGCTGTGGACAAACCGGTGAAGGCAGAGTCTGAACGCCTGTTCGGCACGTTCGAGATCAATGTCGCCCTCGTACATCTGAGCGGCTGTGCGCGGATGAAGGATCACCTCGCTCAATGGATGACGGTTCAACACTTCAACCACCATCTGGAAGTCGTCTGGATTCCGGTAGCCTAGGCGCAACTTCACTGATATCCTCACCGGCGCCTTGGGTAGCACATAGGCGAGGATGGCCTCGATGCGCTCGGGGTGGGGAAGCAGTCCTGCTCCTTTGCCGCGCCCTGCAGTGGTGGGATGGGGGCAGCCTAGATTCCAGTTGACTTCCTCGTGTCCCAGGTCCCGCAATTCCCGCAACGAGCTGAGGAGAGTCTCTGCGTTGTTGGTGAGCACCTGGGGAGTCACAGACAGACCGCAGTTCGCCTCCATGGAGAGTTGGCGCCGTTCTCCTGGACGCAGCGGCTTGCCGCGGCGCGGTTGCACGAAGGGTGCCATTGCACGATCGAAACCCTTAAAGCAGCGGATGAAGGCTTGGCGATAGACTGCGTCCGAAATCCCTCGGATCGGCGCCAGGATCAGTTCGGGGACTTTCCCGGTCTGCGATTCTTGCCCGTTTTCTTTCAAAGTCTCTTCCATGACACATCCGCACGCGACTCGCAAGAGCATGGGAGGACGCTGTCTTGGCGGCGGTCAGTCGATGAGAAGTGGTTCGTAGCCAGCCGCGTCGGCGATTTCGATGGCCTTCGTAGCGAGTTCTGCACCGGCAGCTCTGCATTCGTCCAGTGCGACCTGGTTAGGCTTGTACTTGGCCTTGAGGCATTCGCGCGTGAGTTCCCATTTGCAGGCCTTGAGCATCTCCCCCACGGCCTCTGGACCTCCCTTTCCCCAGCCGAAAGAGCCAAAGCTGAAGGCGGCGCGGTTGGTGAAGCGTAGGCCTTTCAGGTAGGTGAGTGCTGCGGCTGCGGGGGGGAGCATCTCCTGGTTGAGAGTCGAGGATCCGAAGGCCACAGCGGCGGCGTCCAGCATCTCCGTGGCGATGTTGGTGAGATCGCTCTGACGGATGGCGATGAGTTTTGCTTCCACGTTGGCACCCATGGCGCCTTCGCAGATGGCTTGAGCCATCTGGGCTGTACTTCCCCACATGGAATCGTAGATGACGAGGAGTTTCCTTCGGGACTTGCAGAGCGCCCAGTTGCGGTAGGCCTTGAGAATCTCCGGAATGTGCTTGCGCCAGATGACGCCGTGGCTCGGCGCGATCACTTCGATCTCCAGTTGCGCGGCAGCTTCCATGGTCTTGACCACGCGTCCCCCATAGGGGGTGACAATATTCGCATAGTATGTGCGCGCTTCCGCCATGATCTCGGTGATTGGATTCTCGTCATCGAACCGGTACGAGGAAGAGTAGTGTTGGCCAAAGGCGTCCATACTGAAGAGTAGTTTTTCCTGGGGAACGTAGGTCATCATGCTGTCGGGCCAGTGGACCATGGGGGTTTCGAGGAAGTGCAGTGTGCGATTTCCCAAGCTCACGGAGTCCCCGGTCTTGACGACTTGCATGTTCCAGCCATCGGTGTCGTAGTAGGCGTTGAGCGTCTGTTGTCCCTTGGCGCTGACGAGAATAGTGGCGTGGGGCAATACCTTCATGACAGCTGGAAATCCGCTGGAGTGGTCCGGTTCGCCATGATTGCAGACGACGTACTTGATGCGTGAGAGATCGACATGTCCTTGGACATTAGCCAGCAGATGTTGCGCGTAGGGGCCTTTGACGGTGTCAATGAGCGCGCACTGTTCGTCTTCGATCAAGTAGGAGTTATACGTGGCACCGCGATTTGTGTTGTACCCGTGAAAGTCCCGCACAGTCCAGTCGACGTAGCCAACCCAGTGTATGCCATTGCAGATTTGCGTGTCCATAGCCACCCGCTGTTCTCCTTGCCAATAGGAAGATGCCACTTGTCATGCATCCTCAGTCATGTTTTGCCGTATTGTGATGTCTACAACTTTGAAACCCAGTGTTTCCACTGCCTGTTGCAGGTCGTTGGCAATAGCGTCACGCCCGATCGCCATGGCGGATTCTTCCACCTGCGAGACGTGGGCTGTCACAACGCCCGGACAGGCACTTAGTGCCTCTTGCACAGATGCCGCACAATGCTCGCACGTCATGCCCTTAATATGGAGCTCAATCCCTTCGTTCGCCATCTCTGATCCATCCCGTTGTGTGTGCGCGAATGCCGTGGGCAAGAGAAGGACACCCAGAAGCAGCAATGCGGATAAGTCGGCAGCCCATCCGGGCAGCATAGCCACAGCACCCATGTTGGTCTGCATGCCCTCCATCAGGAAGATATGGTCTAGCAGCCAGCCAGCACCGAGTGCGGTGACTACGACAGTGCTGAGATAGGCGATGGCGGAGCGTTTGCCGAGAGTTCGCCAGACGACCCCGATGGTCGCTGCGTTGGTGGCTGGTCCGGTCATCAGAAAAACAAGCACGGCACCGGGTGAGACACCTTTTCCGAGGAGGACGGCTGCAATGGGCACGGAGGCAGTGGCGCAGACGTACATGGGGATGCCGGCCACCATCATGGCAAGCATGGCAAGCATGCCTCCGCCGAGAAGTTCTGGGGCGAGAGTGTCCGGAAGGGCTGCCGACAGCGCGCCTGCAATCACGATGCCGATTGCCAGGGGGGCGCGGATGGAAGCGGGAAGTTCCACAAGTCCGTATTGTGCTGCGGCCAGCCAACTCGGCTTGGTCTTGTCACCCAAGTTGCTGCAGCAGGCTTCGAGTGTTTCCCCTGGCACCGTTGCTTCTTCCCCTGGCACCGTTTGTGTCGTTTCTGGGAGGACGTTGTCATCTTCGGGGTCGAAGAGCTCGACGACCGTGCCTCCGAGGAGGCCGGAAACGAAAGCGATGATGGGACGGAACACGGCGAAAACTGGGCCGAGCATTCCGAGGGTGGCAAGAATGCTGTCCACGCCTGTCTGCGGCGTGGACAGCAGAAATGCGGTCGTGGCACCTTTTCCCGCCCCCTGTAAGCGCAGGGATGCAGCTACAGGTATGACTCCACAGGAGCAGAGTGGAAGGGGCACGCCAAGCAGGGAAGCCAGAAGGACTCCCCTGAATCCTTTGCCGAGATGATTGCGGACAAAGTCCTCGGTGACAAACCGGGAGAGCACACCAGCCGCCAGGAAGCCGAGCAGGAGGTACGGCGCCATTTCGCCGAGTGTCCGCCAGATTTCAACCAAGGTTGTGAGTATATATGTCATCCACCGGCTTTCGCACATTGTTTGTCTCGTCTGCATCTACACAGACCCGGTGGAGTTGCATACGTTCCGGTATACTGACGAGGCTCTCGCAAGATCCCACATGGGATCGCTGTGTCTTTTGTGGGCGATTGGTTTGCAGGGAAATCTCTTTCGCGTCTTTCAACCGCTTGCGCTGTGGCGTGGTCACCGATGGGGTAGTAGTGTCCGTTTCTCTCACACATGCGGAAGTACGATGTTGATGCAAGGAACACACATGATGAAAGCGCTTCGTTTTGAACCTGTGGGCGGTGCCTCCGGAGATATGATTCTGGCTTCTCTTTT
>JAGLDW010000598.1 GCA_023145395.1 Lentisphaeria bacterium
GACTTGGGTGCAGATCCAGCCGAGGTCGAGGGAATCATTCGGACCAGTGGACTCACAGGTTTTTCCATCGAGTATGGCAGGCGCGTCTGCGATCATGGTTTGACCGTTGGATTCTGCGAAGTGCGCATCGATGGACAGCACGAGCACGAGCACGAGCACGACCACAAGCACGGCCACGACCATCGGGGTTTGAACGATATCCTGGCTCTCATCGATGCCAGTGATGCGTCGCCGCGGGCCAAGGAGAATGCGACGAAGATTTTTTGCCGCCTGGGCGAGTGCGAGGCCGCCGTGCATGGTGTCCCCGTTGAGGAAATCCATTTTCACGAGGTTGGCGCCGTGGATTCCATCGTCGATATCTTCGGCATCTGCATCGCCTTGGAATTGCTGGGAGTGGAGCGTGTGTATCGAAGTGGCTTCAAGTGCGGGCATGGCGTTGTGAAGTGCGCGCATGGAACGATGCCTGTGCCGGCTCCAGCCACAGTGAAGCTCTTGGCAGGGCAGCCGGTGGAGCATCTCGACATCTCCTGTGAACTGACAACGCCGACGGGAGCGGCAGTGTTGACGGCTCTCGCCGAGGAGGACTGGACGGGAGTCTCGCTACGGATGCTCGGAGTGGGTTGTGGACATGGTCGGCGCGAGTTTTCTCAACGCCCCAACATGATTCGTGCGCATCTTGCGGAGATTGGCGCTGCGTCGGCAGGCGCTGACAAAGTCGAAGTGATCGAGACGGACGTGGATGACCAGAGCGCCGAGGCCTCTGCGCAGCTGGCCGAGTTGCTCCTGCGCGCGGGCGCGCTGGACGTCTCCATGCTCTCCGTGCAGATGAAGAAGGGGCGACCGGGGGTGCGTTTGACCGTTGTTTGCCATCCGGGGGAGGCGGAGGACTTGGCGTGCATTCTGCTGGGGCAGGGCACCACCATCGGCGTGCGCATTCACACTGCGAGGCGCATGGTTCTACCCCGTTCGGCGGTGACTGTCTCCACGCCCTGGGGTGATGTGTGCTGCAAGCGGGTAGAGAGACCCTCAGGCATTGAGATCGTCCCCGAGTTCGAATCCTGTCGGCAGATTGCGGAGTCCGCAGATGTTCCTTTGCGACGGGTTATGGATGCCGCTCGCTCGTGGGAGAACTGAGCCAGGGCAGAGAGGAATGGGAAAAAGGGACGCAGCTTCCGGGCGCCGGGTAACCCAGGCTCCCTGGACTCCATATGAAAGTTTCGGGCACGCATCGGACGAAGCATCCAGCTTTCCCTGTCGCCGAGGCGGTAACCGCCTCGCTGCATGTGGCTTGCGCGGATTTCTTTTTCCCGTGTGTGCCGAGGATTTCTTGCATTTTGGACAAACACTGGCCAAGTAGCCAATGAGTCCTTGCGAGAATGTCAGTTCGAACCATCTGCGATGTACCCATGGACCAAGCGCAACCCAATCCTGAGTTTCCCACCGTCGATGCCACGTCTGGAGAAGATCCTCGCTTTCTGAACGAGCAGATTCTTACGTACATCGGCAACAAGCGGGCTCTGCTTGGATTCATTGGCCAAGCGGTGGAGCGGGTCAAGTCGCGCGTGGGAAAGTCGCATATTGCCACCGCCGATGTGTTTGCGGGGTCGGGCATTGTCTCGCGGTTTCTGAAGCAGCACAGCACGTTGGTCCAGAGTTGCGACCTGGAACGCTATTGCGCAGTTGTGAGCCAGTGCTACATGGCGAATCGAGGCGAGATTGACGAGGACCAGATCGCCGAGGCCGTAGCCCACGTGAACCGAGAGAGTGTCGGGTGCCTGGCACCGGGTTTCCTGGCGGAGAACTATGCGCCGGCGAATGACGCTGCCATTCAGCCTGGGGAGCGAGTCTTCTACACACGGCGCAACGCGTGCTTTCTCGACACTGCCCGGCATCTCATCGACGAGCTGGCGGAGGATCTGCGCCCCTTTGTGCTGGCTCCTCTTCTATACGAGGCATCCGTGCACGCCAACACCTCCGGCGTGTTCAAAGGGTTTTACAAGAACAGCGAAACGGGGCTTGGGCAGTTTGGGGGAAACCGGCGGAATGCCTTGAGCCGCATCTTGACGGATATCGAGATCCCCATGCCTGTTTTTAGCAAATTTCATTGCCAGACAAGACACCATTGCGGCGACGCCAACGACTTTGTGCGGACTGCGCAGGAAGTGGATCTGGCCTACATGGATCCGCCGTACAATCAGCATCCCTATGGATCCAACTACTTTATGCTCAACTTGCTGGCTACCCACCAGGCACCCTCCACAGTGAGTGCTGTTTCGGGGATTCCCGTCGATTGGAATCGTTCCGCATACAATCGGCGTGGCGAGATCGGCGCCGCATTTGCAGGACTGGTAGAGGATGTGCGGGCTTCGCACGTGCTCGTCTCCTTCAACTCCGAGGGATTCATCCCCCATGAGGAGATGCTCGACCTACTGGCTCGTTTCGGTGTTGTCGAGTCTCTCGAGATGAGATACAACACTTTTCGCGGGTCCAGGAATCTCCACGGGAGAAGCATTCACGTCAAGGAGTATCTCTATCTGTTGGAGAAGTCGTAGCATGTTGTGGTGGAGAATGTTCAAACGACGTTTCTTGGTCATGTGCCTGTGCGGTCACGGCTGGCTGCGTAGCGCGGCTAGGGCCGATAGCACGAGCGCGGCGAGCATGACACCCCAGGGAACAAGCCAGCCGGCCCAGTTGTAGAACGTCCTCCCCGTCTGGGGAACGACCTTTCCCACAATGGCATCCACGGAAGCGAAGGGCAGTGACTGGTGGATACGCCCATGGGGGTCGATGATCCTGGAGTATCCCGAACTAGCCGCGCAAATGAGCCAGCGCCTATTTTCAGCGGCACGCAGTTGGAAGAACACGGCGTGCTGCTTGTGCTGTGTCTCTTTCCAGTGCCTGGCGTCGAAAGTCGGTGCCACAATCACTTCCGCTCCCTTGCGGACAAGCTCCCGAGTGATATCCTCATAGTCGCAATCGAAGCACACTTCGGCGCCGATCAACCCGATGGGAGTGCTGACCGGGTCGGCATTTGTTCCAGCGATCCCGTCGTTGAAGAAGTGGACCGTGTGGTTCTTGTAGTACTCGCCCAACACACCGTTTTTCCCGATTGTGAGAGCTGTGTTCCGCCATTCACGCTCCCCGTCTCCCTCTTTGGTTTTCGTGCCTAGGACGAAAATGGTGTCATGGGACTCGGCAAGTTGCCGCAGTTCTTCCACTTGCTGGGGTTCTTGCTGGCGCACGTCGTAGGGCAGGGCATACTCGGGCCACACGATCAATTTTGGAGACTGGCCGAGTGTTTTGCGGGAAAGCTCGACATACTCGTCGAAGTTGAGTTCCTCCCCCTGCACGACTGCCACTGTAATTGCCTCCGGGGCATCTGGCGCCACCACTGGCATGGGGAAGAGGTAGAGCCCCAGAAGTACGACCGCCAGCCCGATTCCCACCGCTCTCGTCTCCCGGATCACCAGACAAGCGGCTGCGGTGAAGATCAGAAACGAGCAGCCATAGACACCAATGACTGGTGTGAGCCAGTTTGGACCCAAGGCCGATCCGGCGCTGATCCAGGGGAACTCAAGGAAGAACAGCTCGCAACGGAAGAACTCGAATGCGGCAAACAGAGTGGCGGCGAGAAATGCCTTGAACCAAGGCGATGCGACACGCCGGCTCAGGAGACACGCGACTAGGGCAGGAAGGGCCACAAACAGGGACAGGATGCCGTAGAGAGGCACAGCCGCCGCCTCGAAGATGCTCCGAAGCCATTGCAGAGATCCACCGTAGGCTACGAGTCCGAGTGCCAGGCCCAGGTAGGTGCTTGATCGAGGCGAGGCGTGAAACACGATCACGAAAAAGCCAGCCCAGGCCAAGAGAACGCACGGCCAGAAGCCAAAGGGAGGATACCCTAGGATCAACAGGCCGGCACTCGCGATGGCGACCGTGATCTGGAGCAGGATCGGGAAACGCCTGGAGGAAGTCCGCCCGCTTTTCTCTTCATCGCTCATGCGTCTATTCTTTCCGTGTCAATGTCATGGCATAGGCAATCAGCTCTGGATGTTAGAAACTCACCCCTGATCCTACCACAACGTGACGGAAACGCAATGGTTTTCAGCTGGTCAGGATCCCGGATTTTTTCTATCACAGAGAGCACAGAGATAGGAATCGGGCTCTGAAGAAGAAAACTGGGAACTTGACAGGATGAACAGGATGAACAGGATGGGGCATCAGGAAACGGATTCGATGCGGAGGCATGCCGGGGTTTCCATCCTGTCGATCCTGTTGATCCTGTCAAAGATTCCTTCCCAAAACCGAAAACGGATTCTCCGAGCAAACAGATGGAGATGGAACGCTCCCACCCTCGCGTTCCTCATCCCGTCGTGGATGGCTGGCACAAGGCTTCGCTCCTTCCCGACGACGAGAATCCCTCCCCGCTTGTCAACTAGGCAACCCCATCTATCTTCCAACGACACACTCTTGGAGAGCCTCCCGAAAGGATATCGAGAAACCATGGAACTGTCTGTCAACCTTCTGGGCCTCTACGGCACTGCCGCCGGCCAAAAGCCCGTGACCGTCACGGAAGCCGTGCAAATGGCTGCCGACGACGGCTTTTCTGTCTATGACTTTCCATTGGCCAACCCAACCTTCTACGATGGCGACTGGCGCAGAGAGATCGAGCGTGCGATGAACTGCGCCGCCAAGAACGGCGGTGTGTTCCGGTACGCCCACGTACCGTTCCTGTTCCCGTGGGGTGATCCGTCGCCTGGGAACTGGGCGCGATTCGAGAGGCTCATGTCATTCGCCATTGAGGGTGCGGCCATGCTCGGCGTGCGCTGGGTGGCACTGCATCCGTACACGACCAACGAGCCCGTCGCAAGCTACGACGCAGGGCTCTGCCGAGACGCCGCGCTGGAGCACCTGCGCCCCTGGCTGGAGCAGGCGGACAAACTGGGTGTCCACTTTGCGGTCGAGAACATGCAGGGGGATGCCGCCTGCCATCCGCACCGCCGGTACTGCGCCAAGGTGGACGAGCTGATCGAGTTGGTGGACACGATCAACGCAGACTGGGGAGGGGGGCACGGGATTTGCTGGGACGTTGGCCACGCCCACATCGCCGTCCACCAACAGTCGGAGGCGTTGAAGGCGGTCGGTGGGCGGCTGAAGATGACCCACATTCATGACAACTACGCCGGAGCTGACTTGCACCTTCTGCCCTACACGGGCTCGATCGACTGGGGCGACTTGATCGCCGGGCTGAAAGCCATCGGCTACGACGGAGACATCAACTACGAGATGAACCTCGGGCGCGTCCCCAGCGAGCTGCGTCCTGGCCTGATTGCCTACCTGCGCGCCGTCGGCAACTCTTTCATCGCCGCTCTTCAGTAGGTACATGAGGCTCTGCAAGACCCTCAGGTGCTCTCAAACCAGATTCAGCCTGTCCAGTTGGCCTGGTGCGAGTCGGGAATGGTCTTGCCGGATCGGAGTGCTTCCAGAATCCTGGCCATCGCATTCGCATCGTACGGCTGCCATGCGAAGTCCGCACGCAGCATGCGCGCCCCCGCAGTTCGCAATGCAGGGATGCGACTGGAGAGCGAGTATGGCCTCTTGTTCAGGAGCACGCTGCGGCAGTGGTCATTTATGGCAACCAGCCTGTCGCCTTTTTTCGAGACGAGAGTCATCCGTTCGTAGGTGCACTTCTCCAGCCCGGGACAGGCGCCATGCATGCTGCGGAATGCGCAGGCCTCCGAAAACGCCAGGGGCGTGTCCTGATACACCACCACTTCGGCGCACGCGCCAAACTGCCCCAGCAGCGCCCGGAGATTTGTTCCCGAGTCTTCGGGCGAGAGTGTCATCCGGCGCAGCCCCTTGTCCAGCAATTCCCGCGCCGCCAGGCGATTTGTGCAGTAGAGCGGCCAATCGGCGGTGACATGCATCTCCTCGGGAATCGCCTCGTCCCCTTTCAGACCAAGAAGGGAGAGTCCCCCGATGTTGGAGATCTGCCATCGCGTCCAGCCTGCATCCTGGAGCAGTTGCACGCGTCGACGCACTTCCTCGCGCTCCCAACTGCGCACGATCACGGGCACTGCCAAGCGGATGCGTTCGGCAGGAAGCACGGCGGCGAGCAGGTCGAGGCTGTCCAGGAGCTCGGGAAGCTCCGGTCGCGCCAGATCCAGAATGACCTCATGCAAGGTGGTGAGTATCTCGGCCGGAAGCTGGGCCAGTGCGCCCGGTTGATCCGTCTTCACCAGCCAGTTTACATCGCTTGCGGACTCCGCGGATTCTTGCGGTGCAATGGCTTGGCGGATCGTGGCGAGTTTCTTGGCGTTCGCCTCCCCCAGTGCCTGAGTCGCTGCATCGGCGAGTTGACGGCGCAGTTCGTTGAGCGCGGAGGCGGGGGCGAATAGTGCATCGGGATTCCGCAGTTCGAGCGAGCCGAGAGCGAAGTCCGTGTTTCCCAGTTTCTCAAAACCGCGTTGCACCGCCACCTCCACGCCGTCCAGATTTCGGGCGGATCCGAGCGGCGGGTCGTTCGTCATCTCCGCCGTGATCCAGTCTCCCCCCTTCCAGCGTGCTCTCGCTTGCGTCTGGCCGGCCGCCATGGACACCTGGATCTCGAGTTCGCGGCGAGCCCGGAACGCACCAGGACGTGGGCGTGTCCAGCGATACGTGCGTTCCACCTCCAGCGAGGAGGCGGTATAGACCGCTGCTCCCTCGGGTAGGCGTGGGTGCCGCAGTGGCAGTGCCACCTCCACCCGCGAGCCGGGAGGCGCCTCGAAGACGCTGCGCCGGTCCACTAGGATTTCCTCCACGCTGAAACCGAAGGGCCGGTCGAGTTCCGGCAGGTCGATCTGGAGACCGTCGAAGCGTTCGAGCGCACGATTCTGGACGGTGAACACGAGGCGGTCGGGATCCCCATCGCGTGTTCGTTCCACCTGGCCGATGGGTGCGCCGCGGTGTCCTCCCGTGTCGGGGTCCGTCACATTTCCGGCCCGTGCGGAGTCCGCAAACAGTGCTGTCCACGGGCGGCTGAAGACGGTCTTGACGTCGTGTTCCAGTTTCTGCACTTCCTCCGGTCCGGCGCCGTCGAGGAGTCGTCGGTGAAGATGAACCACGGTTGCCACGTAGCGGGCGCTCTTCTTGCGGCCCTCGATCTTGAGCGAATCCACCCCGGCTGCGGCGAGTTGGGGGACTCGGTCGCCCAGGGCGAGGTCGCGCATGGACATGAGCGCCCGACCGGGACCGTCGTCTTGCTGGCAGCGAAACACGTTGCGGCAGAGGTACGAGCATTGGCCGCGGTTCCCGCTTGTCCCTCGCAGATGACAGGACAGCAGGCAGAGCCCACTGTAGGCGTAGCACAACGCGCCATGCACGAAGACTTCCGTCTCAAGCCCTGGCACCGAGGCGATGTCGGCGACTTCCTCCAGAGTCAG
>JAGLDW010000599.1 GCA_023145395.1 Lentisphaeria bacterium
GTTCCACAGCGGCGAGCGTTTCCACCAATGCATCGGTCTCATGGTCAAAGACCAGCGTGTTCACAGCCACGTAGACGCGACGTGGGGTGTCTTGCCGGTGCGCGTAGTCGCAGACCTCGGACAGTTCTTCAAAGGAGAGATTGTCCGCGTCGGCCCGGGCCGAGAATTGCTGCATGCCGAGGTAGAGCGCATCCGCACCGTATTCGAGCGCGGCAAATGCAGCCTCACTGCTGCCTGCGGGCGCAAGCAGTTCGAGACGGCGTGATTTCTTGTTTTGAGATGGTGTTTTCATGCTGGTCGCAACTATACCAGCGCAACCTTCGGGGCGCCTGCCTCAACAGTGGCTCGGGATCTCCGGGACCGAGGGTCTGTCCGACGCGCTCCTCGCGGAGCAGAAGAACTCAACGCAAAGACGCAAAGACGCAGGGGAGGGCAGGGAAAGGGACGGCAAAATCGATAAGAAGAACCAGGAATCTCACCACGGATGGGCACGGATGGGAAGAAGAAAGACAGGGCATGACCGAATGTGGTTTCATTGCATTCGACCATGCCTGCTTCTTGTTTCTGTCTTCATCCGTGCCCATCCGTGGTTGAAATTGTCCTTGCTTTGCGGAGTTCGCATTGGGGCGGCTCACGGGCCGTTCGCCCTCCAGGGGACAGCGCAAGTGGCATTGGGGTGGCTCACGGGCCGTTCGCCCTCCATGGCTTGCGGAGTCCGCAGATAGCTCGGCGGCACCACACCACAGTCCAGCCCGTCAGTGGATCGGGACCTCCGGGACCGAGGGTATGCCCACGCGCTCGCGGTTCGGGGACGTCCCGCACCACCACAGCGGCTGTGCCTGTCGGCGCTATGGTGCGGTGGGCAGTGCTTTGAATGGGACCAGGATGAAGGCGTCGAGTGCCATGCCGCCCCCCAGGTTGGCCATGCGGAGCGTGTGCGGCCCTGCTGTCAGTTCCACCCGAAGGGGGAGCCCGTCCTTACCCCGCAATGTCTGCCAGGCCCAGTTGTCCGCGTTGGACGACCAGCCTCCGGTGCCAGGGAAAACCAGTTGGGTCCACTCCTTGCTGGGAAACTGTCCGTCGATCCGGCAATCCCGGACGGCACGGGACGAACCGGTGGCGTATTTCATGACGATGCCGTAGACTCCTGTCTTGGGAACGGGCACGGTCCATTCCAGCCAATGCCCGATATCCTTCTCCCAGTAGGAGAGCGCCTTCCCGGAAGCGTTTACGCGTCCGCCCAGCAACTTGGACACCCCAACGCCTTCACCCGTCTTCGACTCCGCTTCCACCCACACGGCACCCTTTTCCTGCACGGCGCGGATCCAGCCCGGGCGGACATACACCGACTTCTCGGCGGTCGTCCACTCTTCTCGGTCACTGCCAATCTTCAACTCGACGAGGTACGTGCCGGGCGCCGCAAACGCGTGTGTGACGTTGGCACCTTGTGCGGTGGCACCGTCGCCGAAGGTCCAATGCCAGCTGTTTATTTTCCCGGAATCGGCCTGCGAGTCCGCAGCGTCGAAGGCGAAGGTGCCACCCTTGCCGGTGCCTGGCACCTCAAGAATCCGGAACACGGCCTGCAGCGACGGCGATGCCGCGATCAAGGCAACCGCAGTGGAGGCTGGCGACTGGTTTCTCCAGGCGTCCACCGCGCGGACGCGGTAGTACATCTTTTGTCCGGCCTTGAGATCGCAGTCATAAAACACGGTGCCCGCCGGACTGCCCAGTAGTGTCTCGACATCGGCTTCGAACGATTTCGTGTCGGAGCGGTACACATTGTAATGGGACACTCCCTGTAGCGCGGTCACGGGATCCCAGGCGAGTTTGACGCGTGGCGTCTTCACCTTCATGAGCTCGGCGTCTTTCGGACCGAATGTTTCGGTGCGCAGGCGCTTTGGCACGGCTGTCAGTTTTTCCGGCACCTGCCCGCGTCCATGTGGCACAAAGTCCGAGTCGTTGGTGACTAGGATATTGTCCATCGCGATTCCTGCGTCCGCCGTGGAGAACTCCAGCTCAATGGTTCTTGCGGGCAGCTGAATCGCTCCGGTGTCTAGAGCCACCCAGTGCCACTGGCCCCCCCCGACCTGGATTCTTCCCACAACTTTGCCGTTGATCTTCAGCGCAAACTTGCCCTTGCCCGCATCGCCACTCGTGGGCCAGCCGGTGGTGTAGGTTGACCGCTCTAGCGCCGACATGCCGCGCACTCTTGCCATGACACGCACCTTGCCCGCTTGCGGAATCCGCACTTGCATCGCGACCGAGCC
>JAGLDW010000006.1 GCA_023145395.1 Lentisphaeria bacterium
CCAGTAGTCCACCATGCCCTGCACCCAGCTGTGCCCGGCGCTGGTGCCCCCGCGGCAATGGTCCGCCACCCAGCATTGCTCCTCGTGGGAGGGCATCCACACGGAAGTGGCGTTGTGATGGCGCGGTCCGCCGAGCTGACGGATCGGTCCGTGGTGGTTGACGACCACGTCGCGGTACATGCGCGCCTGCTGCTCGCAGATCTCCCACCAGCGAGGATCCGCGCTGCGCAGGTATTGGAGCGCAAAGCCGTGGTGGTGGTCGTATTCGCTGTTGCTCCAGTAGGTGTAGCTGGGTCCGTAGCCCCATTCGAAGGTGTCGTCGCCAAAGTTTTCGAAGCCGTATTCCCGGCGGCGGCGGCGTTTCTCCATGTACATGTCGTAGAGCGCGCCGACGGCAGTGTCGTAGCGGGGAAAAAGTCCGTCCGATGGATGGAACTGGCCGAACGCGCGGGTGGCTGCTGTGTAGGCGGGCGCTGGCACGGCGCGGAGCGGATGAGTTAAAGGCGCCATGGCCTTGCGCGCCGGAGCATCGGCGGGCGCGCCGTCGAACACAAAGCGAATTTGCTGGTGCAGCGCCTCCCCCTGAGTCAGCCGGAACAGCCCCATCTTGCCCGGGGACTGCGGATAGCCCACACCCCCGATTGTGTATTTGTCGGTCATCTCGGCCATGCGTTTCTGCCACCGCGTCGGCAGATCGCGCTTGTCCAGGGCGGCGGGAATGAAATCGAAACGGGTCTTGTTGACGCTGAAGCGCACCGCTTGCGGAAAGCGCTGCCAAAACCAGCGCACTCCCACGGCGGCGGCGGGAATGCGGACCACGCCGGGCGCGGCGATCTTCCCCCAGTCCACAGGCTCTTCGTCGCCTGTCCAGCTCAGCTTGTCCTCGCGGTGCTGGTAGAGCACTGCTCCGGGATTGGCACGGCGTCGCCGCCGCAGGTCGAGATCCACGGTGGCAAATCCGTTGAGCGCACCGGCCAGGTCCATGGACCAGCGGCGCACATACACCTCGGACGTGTCTTCGCGATTGATGATGATGGCCTCCAAGCCAAGAGCGTCCGAACCCGCCCAGGCCTCGATCTGAAGACGATAGTCGATCCTCTTTCCCGCGGAGTCCGCAAACGAGCCCTTGCGCACCACAAGCGCGTGCAGCGGGCCACGTTCGACGATGCGCGTGCTCGTGACCGTGCGCCCCGCAGTGGAGACGACGCGACCATTCTCATCCTCGATCTCGAGCGCCCATACATCGGCGGCGGCCTTCAATCTGCGTTCTCCGCGCATCACCTGTTCGACAATGCGTCCATGTGTCTTGCTGATGGTGGCGCGGATGACGCCCGTGTCGATGACGAGAGCGTCTTCCATGCCCGTGATCTGAAGGGAGACAGGGGGCTTGAGCGCTCGGCGGGCGGGATTGATCTGGACTTTGAACACCGCGGTCTTTCGGGCCGGTATGGTGACCGGGAAGCTGAGCACGGCCGAGCGGATGGATCGGTCGGGCCAGCGCGCGATGACGCGAGCCTGGCAGGGAACAGGCCTGCCTGCGGAGTCCGCAAGGTGGATGTGCTCCGGATCCTTGACTACGCCTTGGCCAAAGGGAACTCCCTGTGTGGCGACCTCGCCCCGCCGTCCCACATCGCGAGTCTCGGCGACGATCAGCTCGAAATCCAGCAGATTCTTTGCTGGTGGCGACGCGGACATTTTCTCGGCGGCGGGGTCCTGCGGCTTGTCGGCAAGCAGCGAAACTGGAATCAGGGCGAATTCCAGGATGGCGCAGGAATCCTCCCGGTCTCCGGTCAGCTTCCAGAAGACCTTTGTCTCCGTGCGCAGCTTCACAGGCGGCGTGCAGGCCCAGTACGCGGTGGAGTCATCGGCGGTGAGCTGCCACTTGCACAGCTCTTCTGCGCCCAGAGAAACAGTCAGTTTTGGGCGCGTGTTCACGTCGTCGCGCACGCGACAGGCGAGCAGGAAAGAGCCGCCGACTCCGTGGTGCGTGTAGGAGACGCGCTGCCCAGCGCTCAAGACCAACGATCCACCCGCTTGCCTGGCTGTGGCAGCGCCCTCAAGTGCCTCCGACGCCGGGCAGTGCCGCAGGGCGCCAAGCAGTTCCAGCGCCCCCCAGAACACATCGATGGCGAACGGGTTCTCGCCGGATCCCTCCCGGTCCTCCACCCGCAAGGCGATACGGCACGTGCGATTCGCGCCCAGAACATTCTTCGTGATGTCGATGGTGCGAATGCGGTTGCGGGCGGGCTGCGGGTTGCGGCCCAGGACGTCCTCTTCCCAGACCACTTGGTCATTGACTAGAATCTGGGCGAAGCGCAGGTCTTTTTTTCTATTGACCATGGCGGTCTTGCCATGATCGACACCCCCCAGGATGCGCTCGCGGCCCCCGCAGTAGGTGTCGGACTCGTACCAGCGGAGGCTGAATCCCCGGGAGCCCGGCGGCACCTTCAGCGTGCCTGTCAACTGGGCGAAAGACCCCTTGGCGCTGGGCTGGTCGCCGTGGGTGAACGTGAGCACGCCCCGGCGGTCGGTCTTCATGGAGTAGGGGCCATTGCTGGTGAACGCCCAATCCGTGCCGGACAGATCCGCGCCGGATCGCATTCCGGGCAGACCCATGAGGTCGGACAGCGAAAGCCGAAATCCTTCCGGGAGCACACTGGGAGGACGTTCTGCGGCCAGCGCAGGGGTCTCGGCGAGAGCATAGCGGACGATGTTTTCGAAGAATTTGGCGCCGGCGGAATTTGCATCGCCGGCGGCGTCCTTGAAC
>JAGLDW010000060.1 GCA_023145395.1 Lentisphaeria bacterium
GCGGGGTTCGCGGTGTGCCCCGCCCCCGCTGGGTTTATCCCAGTGGAGCGGAGGATGTGTGCCAGAGCTCCCGTGTGCGCGCAACCTCTTGCCCCAGCCCACGCGGCAACGTGGGCTGGGAGGGCTCGTCTATTTGTTGAACTGTCCGTCGAAGGACAGGTTGCTGGGTTTGAAATCGACAGCTTTGACAAAGTCGCAGGCTTCCTTGGCACCGTGGACGCGGTCCATGCGGGCGTCCTCCCACTCGACCGAGAGCGGGCCCGTGTAGCCAACGTCGTTGAATGCGACGATGATTTCCTCGAAATTGATGTCGCCGTGCCCGAGGGAGCGGAAGTCCCAATAGCGACGCGGATCGGCAAAGTCGATGTGTCCGCCAAAGACGCCCACCGTGCCATCGCCGTGACCCCACCACACGTCCTTCATGTGGGCGTGGAAGATGCGGTCGCCGAAGATGCGGATGAACTTCACGTAGTCGACGCCTTGGTAGCCGAAGTGGGACGGATCGTAGTTGAATCCGAAAGCGGGGTGGTTGTCCACCGCCGCGAGCGCCGCCTGCGCGGAGGCGATGTCAAAGGCGATCTCGGTCGGATGCACTTCAAGGGCGAACTTCACGCCATTCTCCGCATAGACGTCCAGAATGGGTGTCCAGGTGTCGGCGAATTCCTTGTAGCCGTTCTCGATCTGGTTCGGCAGACAGGGAGGGAAGCTGTAGAGCAGATGCCAGATGGGCGAACCAGTGAAGCCTGCGACGACCTGGATGCCCAGGTTGGCGGCGGCTTTCGCGGCGGCCTTGCACGCGCTGATGGCCCACGCCTTGGCGGCGGCGGGATCCCCGTTCACCTCGTCGGGGGCGAAGCCGTAGTGGCGCTCGTCGATCCGGTCGCAGACAAGCTGGCCGGCCAGATGGTTGGAGATGCACCAGCATTTCAGACCGTATTTGTCGAGCAAGGCGAGTTTGTCCTCGCAATAGGCTTTGCTTTTCGCTCCCTCGAAGACATCGAAATGGTCGCCCCAACAACCCAGTTCGAGGCCATCATAGCCCATGTCCGACATCATTTTGGCTACGTCCTCAAGTGGGAGGTCGGCCCACTGTCCGGTGAAGATGGTCACAGGTCTTGCCATTGTCTTTCTCCTTTTCTCAGAGGACCGTGGATCTCCGGCCGACGGAATGTCCGACGGCGGATTCGAAACTCTCATCCAGAAGCAATAGTATGCCGTCAACGCGTGGCGTTGGCAAGCAGACATCGCAACGAACAGGCGGAGTGGTTGTAGAGTGCGGGATTCATAGCTGTTGAGTGATGTTGCGCGCGCCGCCGCCTAGATCTCAGTGGGTGAGGAGGCCGATGGCTTCGGGACACCCGTAGACGCTGGAGGTGTAGGATTTGCCTTGCCCCGGGCCGGGTTCGGGAAGATTCTCGAGCAAACTGCCGAACTTCTCACCCCACGCCAGTCGCAGGATTCGAAGGTGCTCGGGATTTCCGGTTGTCCGGACGGCATTGACGTAGGCCATGATGATGACGCCGGCCTGATTCGCGGTCCGATGTGCGGGACACGATGTGTAGCGCCAGCCGCGCAGATTCTCACGCCAGGTGTCGTTGTTGATGTAGGTCACAGCCTCGTCGAGACAATGCACCATCCGTTCGTCGCCAGACAGTTCGTGGTACCGGGCGAGGCCATTGATCAACACGGCTGTGATGAAGGTGGCCATGCCAGTGTGGCGCGTTTTCTCGCAGATGCAGTGATCCGGCGCCATTGGGTGTACGGTCCAGCCACCACAAACGGGATCCTGCATGTCCAGCGCATCCTCCGCCAGGATTCGCATGGCGTTCACGAACCTCTCCTCGCGGCTGATCTCATAGGCGCCGCCCAGTGCAAGCAGCGTCCAGCCGGTGACCCGACCGCAGTGCGTGCTGCCCATGAACCTGTACTCGCGGTCCTCCACCAGGCGCGTCAAATTGCCTCCGATGACCTCGACTGTCTCCTTTAGAAACGGGTTTCCAGTCAGGAAGTAGAGGTGCATCATGCCCGTGGTCCAGACATGCCCGAGATTGAAGGGATCCAGGCAGGAGTAGGGCATCCCCTTGCTGTGTTTGCCAACACCGTGCTCCCGCAGCAACTCCTGCACTTCGACTTGTGGGATGAAGCCGCCAACGTGGCCATGCGCATGCTCGTGGACGAGTCCCGGTCGCGACGGGTAGGCAGGGTGGCGCCACTGGTCGAAGTAGGCGCCCAGATCCTCGTTCACATGGTGCACCGTATCGACTTCGGCCGAGTGTCGACCGGCGGCGTCGGCCCAGTGGAGGTAGGTCGGATCCCCCGTTCGCGCGAATTGGATCAGCAGTTGGTTCGTGGTGTCGTATTCGTGGTTCCCCCAGTTGATGCTGCGCTCGCCAAACCAGTCGCCCCAGTTCATGGCGCCGTAGTCGCGTTGGATCTCGATCGACTGCACGTAGCTCTCGAAGAGCTTTTGCGCCCATGGATCGTATTCGCTCATCGTCGATGTTCCCGCCGGCTGAACCGCGCCCCAGACACCGGTCGCGATCGCTTGCGCAGGATCCGCTGCCGGAATCGGCGGGCAGTTGGCGAGTTGAGCAAGCCCAGCACCGTCCCCGTCGAGGCTCAGCACCAGCTCCCAGCTACGCGCTTGTCCCGCCCGCAATTGGTAGCAATCGCCCTCGAAGAACCATTGGTGCTTGAACCACGGCTCCATGTGGGCAAAATCGCCTTCCTGGAAGCTCGGCAGCAAGCCGACACCAAGTCCGGCTTCCGAAATATCCATACTCTTTGGCCACTGCTGCCAGAAATCGCGCATGGCTAGTGCGATCGGACCGGTTTCCGTCTCGAGTGTCGCCCAGCCTGGCGCCTTGCCGCCTATTCCGTCGGCACCCTGGAACTCGAAGGTCTCGTCATCCCGCTGGAAGAGGCGAACGTCCGTGTCGGCAGTTCCGCACCAGCCTGGGTCGCCGCCGATCGCTCCAGTCTTGACGCCGCTCTCCGGCCAGATTTTCAGATTCAACGCCTTGATCCGACACAGCACGCCTTCGTCGGCATCGATCAGAATCATCGGTCTGAGCTGCACCAGTCCCAAGCCCTCGTAGACGGATGCGCGCATCCGGAATTGGAATACTCGCTGTCCATCGGGGCGACGGAAGTTGCCGCGCAGACTGAGTGTGCCGCGCACCGGGCCGGCAGTCTCGACGATTGCGGACTCCGCAACGGCGGCGCATGTCACACCATCGTCCGTGACGAGTTCCATGCCGATCCGGAACCGGCCGGGAACGGCGAGCAACGCTTTCTCGTGGACTACGAGTTGCAGCGCGGAACTGTCGAGCCCGACAGGCTCGGTTAGGGGACAGATGCGTTGGTCTGCCAGCTTGGGATCGCCAAGTCCGAGCTGGAAGTTCTGGGTTGAACCACCGGGCTTGCAGTGGAAGTCGAGCAACACCCAACGCGCACTACT
>JAGLDW010000600.1 GCA_023145395.1 Lentisphaeria bacterium
CTCGGCCTGGTGGAAATGACGGAATCCCTTTCCGGATCCCACTCTGATTTCATTCGAAAAGATCCGGCTCTCGAGGCCGGAATACTCCACGGATGTCAACACATAGAAGCCTTTTTCGTCCGCCGGCAGCTCATACTTGGTCCCCGTCAGCAGTTCTCCGCCGACCCGTTCGTAGTTCTGCCCGCTTCCCCTGGCACGATAGACTCGGTAGCCCTTGATTTCGGCATGGCGTGGCGGCATCTCCCACACTAGGTCGGCGCCGTCCCTCCGCAGGTTGACGGGCGGCTGTGGATAGCGCACCACTGCGATATACACATCCCCCCATTTCCGGTCGGGATGATCGCCGGTGAGCATGGCGGAGAAGAAGACCACCTTGGTGAAATCGGCGCTGAAGGTCGGGGCCGGTCTGAACATCGGCTTGTGGTAGGTGTCCTTGAACTGCTTCCAGCGGGTCTTGTAGCGCAGCTTGTAGTCGAAGAAGTTCGTCAAGGCAACCGTCCATATCGTTGTGTGCTCCAGATCCAGCACCACGAGCGGCGAGGCTGGCAGGGCGTGGCTCGCCACCACCGCAAAATCCCGATCTCTGCGGAATTCGTGCGGCCAGGTGATCCGGTCGAACCCCGGGAACGTGCCTAGGAAACGGATTTTTCCGGTATAGGCGTCATTGACGCTGACCGTGCCGCCGCCGAAGAAGCTGCTGTGCATGCCCAGAGAACTCATGTGGAGCAAGGTGCCGTCTTCAAGACGGAGGATTGCGTTGTCTCCCGACCAGGGGAATCCGGCGGCAAAGTTCCACCAGTTCGCCGAAGGCAGTTTTGTCATTCCGGTCTGGCTGGAAACGAACTCCGTCATCTTCGCTGCCGGGTGGAACGTCACGCGCAGCAAGCCGCGCTTGTCCCCATCCGTCAGGGATAGAGCCCAGACCTGATACGGATTGGTCGGGTGGTCGGGGTTGTTGTTCCGGTTGATTTCGAAGACAAAATACCGGTTGCCGTCGCGGTCCACCGCATCCCGCCAGTTGGCGCCGCTTTTCCCTCCCACACCAGACATTCCAGGATAGAACGTGTCCTTTTCCCGCTGCGCGGAAATGCTTTGCATCTCGAATGTCCGGAATGCTTCCCCTTCGATATTGGAGAGCGCTAGAGTCTTCTGGTCCGTCGAAACCCAGATCAGCGTTTCATAGGCGATCGCTCCGATCCGCGGTCCTCTGCCCCCGTAGCTGCCGATTCCCGGATAGTAGATGATTCCCCAGCCCGGGCGCGAGGGGAGCGTGATCCGATGGTCCTTTTTCGTCGCCACATTGTGCAGGCGAATTTCCGAGGTGTTTCGCGAGGTGACGATCCAGTCCACGGGCTTGGAGTCTTTCGGCAGGCGTCTCTGCATCCAGGGAAACAACCAGGGCAGGCCCTTCCAGCTGTCATTCAGGTAGCGCAGGGAGCCATCGGTCCGCAATAATCCCCGCGGCGCTCTTCTCATGCCGATATGAAGGTATTTCCCCTCATGACTGAAATCTGGGTTGCCAACGTAGGAATGATCGATCTTCCCCTCCTGGGTCATCAACCACAGCTCGGTTCCGACGAACGCGTCTTGAAACACGACCTTTCCCGGGCGGTTCCAAACTGGAGACTTGTTGATCAGCTTCATCCGGTGCAGAGGGTCCACGGGCAGGTTCTCCGCCCATCGGGCGGTTAGCACCGTGTCACCCAGGCGGGTCAGTTCCACCCTCTTGACAGAAAGCCTTGCAGGTAGCCGCGACGCATTCCCGGACGCAGGACGCGCCAGGTATCGAAACCCGATCTGAACGGATTTTTGAGAGCCCTCGGGGGAAAGCGGCACGTGGAAGGGCAGCTCCACCCATTGGCACTCGTCCGACACATTGACGGGAATCCTCATTCTGTCGGCGATCAGATGGATTTGGAACACGTTCGTTTTCGCCAAGGCGCGTAGGAGATAATGGCCCGGGGAAAGGCTGACGGTCTGAGCCAGACCTTCGCGATAGAAAAGGGGACCCATGGTCACGCCGCCCGTGTCGCCGTCCGCGGCAAGAACGGCTTCCACCCGCCTGCGCCCACCAATGGGCTGCCAGCCGGGAACCGCGCCATCGACCAGCTTCAGGTCCGGATTGATCACCCGAGAATAGGCGCGGGGATCCACAGACGTGACCGGTTCCGCTCCGGAAACCGCCTTTTTGAATCCGAAACTGCTGTTGGCAACAGATCGATAGCCCTGATCGGTTTTCCCCCATACATACGACATGATCGAATACTCAAATACGGAGGTGTTCTCCCGCTGCTGGGTGCTCATGTCCGCGCTGAGATAGAGAACCTTCCCCTTCACCACCGTACGATGGGGAGATGGATGCGATTTGCCGTCGGCGGAAAACGAAGTCCATGCATCTCGATAGGTGCCGGGTCCTCCCTGCGAAAGCGTGAGCATGTAGTCCACGCCCTTGAAGTTGCCCTTCACAACTCGCCCAGTTTCGCTATCCTCATCAGCCTTCACATACAAGTGGAAAACATTGTTCTTGACCCTGAAAGGGCGCGTGAACTCGAACTTGAACGCGTGTCGCCCCTTGGCCAGTGGGCAATGCCAGATCCTCGCCACAGCATTGAGTTCGGGATGCAGCGCCTCCTGTTCGCGAACCTTCCTGTTCTTGCCGATCAGCGTCCATCGATAATCGTGATTAGAATCCTCCGCAAACAGGATCGTGAACTCGGCGGGCAGGTCACTGGCCTGGACCGTTTGACCTATGTTCTGCCCCGTGTTGGCGGCAAAGGATGCACAGGGCAAGAGGAACAGAGAAATGGTGCCCAAGATGGCAGCTCTGGCCTGCGGTGTTCTGCATATGGATCCCATGCGCCGGTGTGCTCGGGGGACCATGCAGGACCATAGTCTCATCCACGGAATAGAGTTCATTGTTTTCTCCCCGGCAGCGGACCTTTGGCGAATGAGGGAAGGCTTTGCGCGAACTACGCATCCTCGCTCTTCCGGGCTTCCTTGTTCGTGCGGTAGTTGGACTCTTTGAGAGTCGAGGGAATATGGCGCAGGCCCGGTCCTTGGACGGGGTTGCAGCCACACAGAAAGCGGCGTGGGTTCTGCCCGATCACATCGGCTAGAGAGTCCCACATGTCGGCAGTTTCCGTGGAGATGAAGAGGGGGATTTTCTTGTCGTGCTTGCGGGCCTCGGCGATGAGGAAGCGGTACATCTCCTCGCGCTTGGCGTGGGGAAAGGGCCCGTGCCTGGAATCTTTCATCTCCTCCTGCGCCTCGCGCGCCGCTTCGACGAACTCGGGATCGAGCAGATTCGTGTCCAACATGTTGCAGAGACGTTCGTAACTGG
>JAGLDW010000601.1 GCA_023145395.1 Lentisphaeria bacterium
CAATTAGTGCAGATTAGTGGTTTAACTCTTCTTCTGCGAACTTCGCAAATCTCAGCCCGCTAAAGTCAACTTAGACGACTGACCCGCTTCCACTCATCTTCTCTTCGTAACAGTTTAGCCGATTTTGGGCGGGTTCAGGATGAGTCCCATGCTGGCATATTATTGGGTTTGTAGAGGGTGGCGCGAGGTGTGTTGCCTCCGTGAAGGAGTAGATTCTTTAGCAAGTCGACGGGATTTCTGTCCTGTCGTTTGGCAGTGGTCAGCAACGAGAGGTTGACCGCCAAGGTTTGAGCGCCATAGAGAGATCGACTGCCAAAGGATATCTTACGGAAGATGACGGGGAGACGGAGTGACTGCTCGGCTTGGTTGTTGGTCGGCGGCATGTTGTTAACCGCGAGGAACGTGAACAGGTTCTGCGCATCGCGTTTTGGGTCGGAGATCCGCTTCCTGAGATTTTCCGCATCTGCGTCCTCCAGGGGATGTCGGCATAGAGATCCAAGCACCCGGCGCAGTCTGGGAATGTGGCGTTTCGCCGCGGAAAATGTGATGCGTGCGTTTTTGCGGCGCTGACCAATGCCGCAGCAAATGGCAAAAAACTTCTTCACCGACCTGCAGAAACGCAGTGCGACCCCATCCTGTTCCTTCTTCGGCATCAACTCGATGCGGTCGGCGACTTCGCCCGCCTTGCGGATCAAATGAGCGAGGCACGCCTGGCGTCGTTTCGGGTTGATGGCGTTGTAGGCCGCATAGCTGTCGGCAACGAGATTGCCGCCAAAGGCGTTGCCAAAAATGGAAACTGCAACGTCCGAGCCGCGTGAGGGGTCGGCGTGAAAGAAGGCAAAATCAGTGTTGCCCGCATACCACAGCTGCGCGCTCTTACCGTTAATGCGCCAGTGCGTTTCATCTCCATGTATGACTACGGCGGCACGGACCTTGTCGCGCAGATCCTCATAAAAGGACGCCCCCTGCTCGGCGGTACGGTGGCTGAAGGCCATGGCCGAGGCGGGCACGAAAGACATACCGAAAAGGCCCGTAAACACTTTGCGGACATCGCGGTATGACAGCTTCACTTCATGACGCAGGTACACGGCGGCGGCTTTGGTGACTGGACCGATCTTACAGTTGCGCAGTTCGCCTTCCGCCGTCTGGAAGACCTCGCGTCGGCACTCCGGACAGTAGGCCAGTTGATGTACGTATTCGGTGATCACTGTGCGTGGTTGCAGGACGATATCTTCCTGGAGTTGCACGTGGGTTCCAGCGACTGTGACTAGTCCTTCCCGCTTGCAGTGAGGGCAGACGCTCGGAGCGTCCACATGCACAGAATTGTCCGCGCGGTCAGGCTTAGGCCGCCGCCACGGCGGGTGCCCCGCCGGCGCACCGCGCTTCCGGGAGCTCTCTCGCTCTTGGGCCGACACCTTTCTGTTTGGCTTGAAGCGCAATCGGTGTTGCTGCTTCAGTCGGGATTCCAGATCTGCAACGCGCGCGGCAAGCTCTCGATTCTCCTCTTCCAGCGCCTTTCTCTCTTTTTCCGTTTCAATCCACGAATGGCCATCGCGGAACCGATCTCGACCCACGTCTGACAAAAGTAACGATGCCCACGTTGCCGAAATCCCCCCAAGGTGCGGACAGACATGCTGGTAGGGACACTTGAAGTCCCACGGAGCTTCCTTAAATCGTGCCATAGTTCTGAATATCAACTCCTTCTCGAATGAGCAACCAGTT
>JAGLDW010000602.1 GCA_023145395.1 Lentisphaeria bacterium
GGGGCGACACGCCCTCCAGGGGACATTGGTTTCGGCGGTTCGCAGGGCATGGCTCGCCGGGAGGCTCTCTCCACGTTATGCGCGCTTTCCCGAGAGACTTGTCAGGAACGATGCCCAAGGGTAGCTTCCCGCTGAAGTTGTGATACCGAACAAGAGAGGTCGTCATGCGACACATATTGGTTACGTCATTGGTCGTGCTTTCCCTGTTGACGCAGGCCCAGGCTGCGCCGGGTCCGTCGCGGCCCAAGGATCTCGCCGAACTGCGGACACTGCGCCGGAAGCTCGCGCACCGCAAGCGTCGCATGATCTTCAACAACGATGGCGACGACGTGATCTACCGCAAGAACGCTCCCACCCCCGAGGGGCTTCTAGCCGAGCGCACCACCCCGTTACTCGGCAGCCAGGTCGACAGCATTTTCTACAGCAACTCCATGTGCTTTGGCGACGCCCTGCACGACAGCAAGGTCTTCAAGCCCTTCACCAGTAAGGAGTACACCTTCAAGGAGAACTGTCTGCCCGCGCTCATCTCCCGGGGTCTCGCACCCATCCAGATCATGGCTGAGTTCGGTCGCAAGCACGGCATCGAAGTCTTTTGGGACATGCGCATGAACGATACGCATGACGCCGGCCTCAGCGGGTATGGTCCCTACCTGTTTACAAAGTTCAAACTCGACAATCCCTCCATGATCTGCGGCGCGAAGGACAAACAGCCTAGATACGGGTCGTGGAGTTCGGTCGACTACGCGCAACCCGAGGTGCGCGAACTGGCGTTCCGCTTCTTCGAGGAGGTCTGCACCCAATTCGACATCGATGGCATCGAACTGGATTTCTTCCGGCACGCCTGCTTTTTCAAGACGGTGGCGCAGGGGGGACACGCCACGCAAGCCGAACTGGACATGATGACCGATCTCCTCCGCCGGACGCGGCGCATGACCGAGGCGGTGGGACTCAAACGCGGTCGGCCCATCCTCATCGCCATTCGCATCCCGGACTCCGTGGAGTTCTGCAAGGGCATCGGACTCGACATCGAGACGTGGCTCGCCGAAGGCCTCGTGGACATCCTCTCGGGGACCTGCTACTTCCGTCTGAACCGATGGGAGACTCTGATCGGGCTCGGGCACAAACACGACATTCCCGTCTACCCCTGCCTGAGCGAGTCGCGGGTGCGTATCAAGTCCCGGTTTCGGCGCAACTCGCTCAAGAGCTACCGCGCGAGAGCGATGCGCGCGTGGACGGCGGGTGCGGACGGCATCTACATCTTCAACAAGTTCAATCCACGCGACACCATCTGGCGCGAACTGGGTGATCCGGAGACGTTGCGCACTACGGACAAGCTCTACTTTGCGACCGTGCGCGATGGCGACCCCAACCGCTATCTGGTCAACGGCAGGCAGTATCGCAACCTCCCCATTCTGACCCCCAGATCCCCGCTACCTATTTCGACGGGCAAGGCGGTCGTTGTGCCGCTCGTCATCGGCGACGACACGGCGCAGGCGCAGCGCGAGGGCTGGCGCGTCACGGCCACGTGCCACGTGCAGACCGATGCCGTTGGGCGATTGCACGTTGTACTGAACGGAGAAACGCTGCCTCCCCCGAAAACCCAGGGCACCTGGCTGGACTTCCCTGTTCCTATCAAGGCATTGAAGAATGGAGAAAACCGTCTGGAATTCCAGCTCGAGTCTGCACGGACCGAGAACACAGAGGCCGTTTGGAATGTCGTCTACGAGGGCGGAGAGATCCCGGGAGAGTCGTGGCAGCGCGTGGGGACGACGGCCCGCTGTCTGACCGAACTCAGGGACAACAGCCTGCTCATCGCAGACCGCGGAACTCAGGGCGGCGACTATGCGTTCTTTCACTATCGCGGTGCCATCAGCGCAGACGAGGAGGTCGTAGCCGAAGTGCGAATCCGGCCCCTGTCGGGCTGGAGCAGTCTGATCGTGGAAAACGGGGTTCATTACGAGGAA
>JAGLDW010000603.1 GCA_023145395.1 Lentisphaeria bacterium
CAGCTTGACCTGGAGATGAGCTTTGTGGAGCAGGAGGATGTCTTCGCCGCCGTCGAGGGACTGCTCACCGACGTGTTCAAGACCTTTGGAGACAAGCCCGTCGTCGGCACTCCCTTCCCACGCATCCCGTACCGCGAGGCCATGGAACGCTGGGGCACGGACAAGCCCGACCTGCGCAATCCACTTGAGATGGTGGATGTCGCCGATGTCTTCGCCGGCAGCGACTTCAAGGCATTCGCCGGCATCGCCAAGAAAAAGAATGGGACCGTGCGCGCCATCCCCGTCAAGGGCATTGCCAGCAGCACGCCAAAGAGTTTCTACGAAAGCATGATCTCCTTTGCCCAAGAGGTTGGTGCCAAGGGTTTGGGCTACATCGTCTTCAGCGATGGAAAGGCCAAGAGCCCCATCGCAAACTACCTGGACGAGGCGCGCATCGACACCATCCGCGAACGCTGCGACGTGGGCGATGGCGATGTCGTGTTCTTCATCGCCGACAAGATCGCCAAGACCTTCGACATCGCTTCAAACGTCATTCCCGAGCTAGGAAAGCGCCTCGACCTCGTGCGAGAGGACGAATTCCGCTTCTGCTGGATCGTCGATTTCCCCATGTTCGAGGCCGACGAGGAAACGGGCGAGATCGGTTTCAGCCACAATCCATTCAGCATGCCACAGGGCGGTATGGACGACCTCCTCGACAAGGATCCAACCGAGATCCTCGCCTACCAGTACGACATTGTCTGCAACGGCATCGAGCTTTCCAGCGGCGCCATCCGCAACCACCGTCCCGACATCATGTACAAGAGCTTCGAGATCGCGGGATACAGTCGCGCGGAGGTCGATGCGAAGTTTGGGGGCATGATCAAGGCCTTCACCTTTGGCGCACCACCCCATGGGGGAATCGCTCCGGGCATCGACCGCATCGTCATGCTTCTGGCGGGCGAGGCGAACATCCGCGAAGTCATCGCCTTTCCCATGAACCAGCGAGCCGAGGACCTCCTCATGGGGGCGCCTAGCGAAGCGTCGGAAAAACAGCTCCGCGAACTGCATATCCGCCTCGCCAAAAAACGCCGCGAATAGCAAATTACCCGTCGCATGCCCCCTGGAGGGCGAGCGTACCCGCGAGCCATTCCCAACAAACTGCGAACTCCGCACATCATGGAGGGCCGATGCTCTCGAAGACAGTCCCGCAACTGCGTGGATCCACAGCGGCCGCGGCCTGCGAACTCCGCACATCATGGAGGGTCGATGCTCTCGAAGACAGTCCCGCAACTGCGTGGATCCCCCCAGCGGCCGTAGGAAGCTAGATTTCAACCCATGTCACAACCAGACACAAAAAAAACAGGGACGGATCGGCTGGAAAATGCGGGAGCCAGCAGCGTCTTCCCCGTCGCGTTGCTGTCGAACCGCCTGCGCTGCTTGGTCGTTGGCGGCGGAACAGTCGCCAGTCGCAAAACTCGCATTCTTCTCGACGCCGGCGCACCCGTGCGGGTCGTCGCGCCCGAGCTCTGCCCCGATCTTGCCGCCCTAGTCGAATCCGGGCGCATCGAGCACGAGGCTCGCACCTTCGAGGAGACCGACGTGCAGAATGCGTCCCTCGTCTTCGCGGCCACGGACGACAAGGCGCTGAATGCTCGAGTGCTCGAGCTCTGCAGAGGCACACCCGCCCTCGCCTGTGCCGTCGATCAGAACTGGCGCGAGAGTGCCTTCATCACTCCCGCCACCATCCGACACGACAATCTCTGCGTGTCCATCACCACCGGAGGAAAAACCTGCCGGACTTCCCGCCTGCTCAAGAATAGCATCGGACAGCATCTCCATGACATCCATTCGGCCGAGTTGGTCGTCGTCGGAACCAGCCACAACTATCTCACAGTCGAAGAACGCGAACCCTACCACCTCGTGGGCCAGAGGCTGAGCCGCGTCGGAACCATGCTCAAGCACGTGCGGGGCTTGCACGAATTCATCCTCTTGGCAACCTGCAATCGCGTCGAAATGATCGGTGTCGCCACCGCACAGGTCGTGGAAAGCGGAATCTTGCAGGCACTCATGGAGCTCGACGAACTCCATCCCGACCGATACTACATCAAGTTGGGCCAGGAAGCCTTCCGACACACGGCGCTGGTGACGGCGGGACTCCTCTCCCAGACCCCCGGCGAAAAACACATCGTCGCCCAGGTCAAGGATGCCCTTCGGGAATGTGAACAGCAGTGCTGGAGCGGGAGCATGATCACCCAGTGGATCTCCTCCTCGCTGCATATCAGCAAGGACATCCGGCGCGAGTTCGCAGGCATGCTCGAAAGCGTCGAAATCGAAGCGCTCTGCCTGCGCTACCTGCAGGCGCAGCCAGGCACAATGGCCAACCGGCACCTTCTCGTGGTCGGAACCGGCGCCATCGGCGAAGGCTTGGTTCGCGGCCTGCGACAGGCCGGCACCACGCCCGTCTGGTGCTACCACAGAAACCGCCCAGAACCCTCGTCTGAAACGGCCGACGAGCACCATATCGTGTCCTTGAACGATCTCCGGACCGAGTTGCCCAAGGCCGACACCATCCTCTGCGCGACGGGTGCGGGCGCCTATGTCCTCCACTCCGCCTTCGCCCCCTTCCTCAACCCCGAATCCGAGACCCTGATCATCGACCTGGCCGTGCCGCGAAATGTCGATCCACAGCTCGAACGCCTCGTCGCGGATCTGCGCATCGTGAATCTCGACGACCTCAAACACTGGCTCCGACGCGAACAGAACACGTTCGACACCATCATGCAACGGGCATCGGACATCATCCGGGAACACAAGGCTGACTATGACAAGCTGGTCGACAGTTTTCAGAATCGGGACGCGGTCCAGTAGCCTCGCCCGCATCCAAGCCGCACATGCCCTGGACCTGCTCCAGCGCCGGCTGCCGGAATGCATCTTCGAACTCACCCCCTTCGACTCGCCCGGAGACCGGGACCGGAAGACCGATCTGCGCGAAAGTGCACCCGACTTCTTCACCCGCGACCTCGACCAGGCCGTGCGCGATGGAGAAATCGACGCCGCACTGCACAGCGCCAAGGATGTCCCCATGCCAGTTTCCAAGGGCCTCGGCTGGGTCTGGCTGCCCTGGGGAGCGGAACCGAGAGATGCAGTCGTGCTGGCACCAGGAGTGAAACTCGCGGATCTCCCTTCGCCCCCTCGTGTGGGGGTGAGTAGCGACCGCCGCGCGGACTACTGCGCACGCACATTTCCCGGTGCCGTCCAATTGCCTGTCCGGGGAAACATCGAACATCGGCTTGAGCAACTCGATCGCGGCGATTTCGACCTTCTGGTCATGGCGGCAGCCGCCTTGCACCGGCTCGGCCTCCACGACCGCGTCACCCAGCTCATCCCCCTCTACGAACTGCCCGTACCCGAGGGACAGGGAAGGCTCTGCATCACATTCCGCCAGGGCGACCAACGCTGGCACGTGATCCGCACGCTTCTGGTGCATGCCGTCCAGTTCGTCGGTGCGGGCGTTGGCGACGCCCGACACGCAACCACCGCCGCACTGGACGCGCTGACCAACTGCACTCTCTGCCTCCATGACACGCTCATGGATCAGCGCCTCCTCGAACACCTGCCCGCCGAGGCGCGGGTGATCCATGTCGGAAAACGCGCGGGAAAACACAACCGTCCGCAGGCAGGAATCAATCAACTCCTCGCCGATGCCGCACGCAAGGGACACCGCGTTGTGCGCCTCAAGGGAGGGGATCCCACCATCTTCGGACGCCTGGCCGAGGAATTGGACACCCTCGCCGCTCTCGCACTGCCCTCCCAAGTCGTGCCCGGGCTCAGCGCCCTCAACACCCTGGCAGCGGGAAGTGGCATTCTACTCACCCAGCGCGGCGTCTCCAACGGCTTCACCACCCTCACTCCGAGACGCGCGGGGGGCGGACTCGCGGACATCGGCACCACCGAGCGAGCGGCACTCCCCGTGGTTGCCTACATGGCCACCAAAGCCTGCGCGCATGTATGTGCAGACCTCCAAGCCGATGGCTGGCCAGACGAAACACCCGCGACCATGGTCTACGGCGCTGGCAGCACCCATGAATTCTCCGTCCGAGGCACAGTGGCGACATTGCCCGTGCTCGTGGCCAAAACCAACACGTCCCTGCCCGGACTCCTCGTCGTCGGGGCACCGGCTGCGGGCGAACCCAGCACAAACGGGGCACTGGCCGGGAAACGCGTGCTTCTCACCTGCAGCAAGACGCTCCAGAAGCGTGCCGCACTCTGCGTGCGCGATTTCGGCGGCATCCCCCTGCCCCGCCCTCTCATCCGCCTCGAGCCAAGCGCAGAATGTCTTCCCTGGCTGCGCGAGGCAACACAGTTCGACTGGCTCATTCTCACTTCGCCATCCGCCGTTCGCTGTCTGATCGCGCTGATGGCGGATAACTCCATCGACCTGCGAGACCTTCCGCACCTCGCAGTTTGCGGACTCCGCACAGGCGACGAATTGCGGCGTCATGGGCTGCTGCCCACACTCGAACCCCGGACCGACTACAGCGCAGACAGCATGCTCGCCCTCTTTCGCGAACGCGTCAACGCACCCACACGCATCCTCCGCCTGCGCTCCGATCGAGCGGGCGAATCCCTCGCGGAAAGCCTGCGTGCACTCAAACACGAGGTGCAGGATGCCGTGCTCTACGAAAACCTCCGCGTCGAAACGACGGAACCGCTGCCCAACTTCGACGCCGTGCTCTTCGCCAGTTCCTCCGCCGTGGACGCGTATGCGGCGATCTATGGCACCGACATGCTCGCAGAATGCGTGGTCGCAACCATTGGCGAACCCACGGCGAAAAGACTAGTCGCGCATGGGCGATCCGTCGATGTGCGCGCTATCGAAGCCACCGTCGAAAGCTGTGTCGAAAGCCTCGCAGGCTGGCACGTTCGCCAGCGCCTCGCCGACATGTAGAACCTGCAATTGCGCTGTCCGTGTCCCCCGAGGGCGGGGGACCGGCTCGTCGGAGCCTCGCCCTCCATGGGACGCCGCGT
>JAGLDW010000604.1 GCA_023145395.1 Lentisphaeria bacterium
GGCAAGCTGCCTGGGTCCACCTTGGAAATCTCCGGCACAGACACTACACTGACTTCTGAATCCTGGATCCTGAATCCTTCCCCAATGGTCACAGCCCATGAATACATTCCCCGACGTGCGCCTGCGCCGCCTGCGGCGAACTCCGCAGCTTCGCGCCATGCTCAATCAAGCTCTTCCCGGCCCGGAACGCTTCATGTGGCCCGTTTTCGTACGCGAGGGCGAGGGCGTCGCCGAGCCCATTGATTCCATGCCCGGACAGTTCCGGTACAGCATCGACAAAGTTGTGGACGCTATTGCGCCTGTGTGGGCGAGCGGGGTGAAATCCGTTTTGGTCTTTGGACTTCCGGATCCGGCGACCAAGGATGAATGCGGCAATGCGGCTGCGGACTCCGCAGGCATCGTCCAACGCGCAGTGCGCGCACTCAAATCCGCCTATCCCGAACTCGTCGTCTTCACCGATGTCTGCCTCTGCGCCTACACCAGCCACGGACACTGCGGCGTGATCAGGAACGGGAACATTGAGAACGATCCGAGCCTCCAGCACCTCGCGAACACCGCTGTCTCGCATGCCTTGGCAGGCGCCGACGGAGTTGCGCCCAGCGCCATGATGGACGGACAGGTCGCCGCCATCCGAGACGCGCTCGCAAAGGAGGAACTCCACGACACAATCCTCATGAGCTACTCGACCAAGTTCGCCTCCTCCATGTACGGCCCCTTCCGCGATGCCGAACAGTCTGCTCCACAGGAAGGCGACCGGCAGAGCTACCAGGCGCCCTACGCGGACCTCGACCAAGCACTACGCGAGTCCGAACTCGACGTCGCCGAAGGCGCGGACATGCTCATGGTCAAACCCGCTCTCTTCTACCTGGACATCGTCCACCAGATCAAACAACGCCACCGACTCCCTCTCGCCGTCTACAATGTCAGTGGCGAATACGCCATGCACATCGCCATGGCCGAGCGTGGCTGGGGAGATCTAAACGCCATGGTCCGCGAATCCACCCTCGCCATGGCCCGCGCCGGCGCCGATATCATTATCTCCTACTGGGCCAACCAGTACGAGAAAATCTTCCAGGACTGAGTGAGAGCGTGCGAATGCGTTGTGGAGGCGCTGCCCCACACCCCGCCGGGGAGCACGTGTGCTCCCCAGACCCCACTTTTCTGTTTTCGGGCACGCGCCGCGCGAAGCTCCCGGCTCTCCGTGCCCGAAAACGG
>JAGLDW010000605.1 GCA_023145395.1 Lentisphaeria bacterium
GGCGAGGCTCTGACGAGCCAGTCCCCCGATCTCGGGGACGCGGACAGCGCGTTGCGGACTTCGCGACGCGAGATGCGGCTGTCGCCGAATGAGTCAAAAAATGGAACCCCGTGGTACTGCTAGGATCAATACGGAGCGTCTTTCAGGTTGGTGCTCCGGGTCCATTTGCTGTGGCCGTCCACATACACGAACTGTCCCCCGTGGTTGTGCTTGTAGAAGTAGGGGGGGCGGCCGTAAGTGGTGCCGCGCAGCCATGGACCATGAATGTACAATCTGTACAGGCTCGTTCTGCCGTCGGTGCCGTGTCCCATGGTGAAGATTTCAGTAGGTTCCTTGATTGACGCCAGGCTGTCGCAGTTCAGGTAGTAATGATGGCTGTAGTCGTAGTAGAGCCTGCCTCTGCTTGGATAGGTCCATCCGTGCTCCGCGATGGTCGGGCACTTGCCGACATCGTCATTGTTGAAGTAGGGGTATAGGAACCGGAAGAAGGTATTTCCGTTGGTGATCTCGAAGGGCTTTTCGCCGTAGCCCGCCACCAGGGGGCAACTGACTTCGTTGTTGTCGCCTGCATACATGATCCAGGCGAGGCCTAGCTGCTTGAGGTTGTTGGTGCAGGTGATCGCACGCGCCTTCTCCCTCGCTTGGCTCAGAGCGGGTAGCAACATGGCCGCCAAAATGGCGATGATGGCGATGACCACCAGCAGTTCGATCAGTGTGAAGCGGCGTTTTCGGTCGTTGGGGCAATACATCCGACAGTCTCCCTTGATAGAATCGATCATTTCCTTTGGTAACCGACGATTGAGGTCTCAACACGGCCAGTATAGACGTCTAACGAAAAAGACCAATGCGTGCGCATGTTTTTTTGGGGGGAAATCCTGGCACCGGGAATTTTGGGATACTTCGTGGGCCTGGTCTCCAGACCGGCTCAGATGTCTCCCACATTCTGGGCACGTTCCGCGGAGTTCGCGGGGGCGTTGTGTTCAAGGAAGCAATTCTTCGAGTTCCTTGCTGGTTTGGACGGCGGGTCTGCAGGTTCTCGCCTCGCAGAGATAGGCGGCTGGCTTGCCGTTGATGGCGCGTCTCCCTTCGACGAGCGGGCAAAGCTTCTGGAGTTCGGCGGCATCGGCACCCTTCGGATCCCAGGGGATGATTGCCAAGTTTGGATCATAGCGTTTCCAAGCAGTCCGAATCAAGACTCTCTCGGCGTTTTCACGACCCGCGATCACCAGATCTCTCGGGGGTGTGAGTAGCAAGTCCATGGCGCACCACGTGTGCATGAATGCGGAGGGATATTGTATTCCCATGGGGACTGCCGAGCTTAGCGCCCGTTCGCCCGCCTGTTCGAGCCGGGGCCGATCGGTAAGTCGTGCCAGACGGATCAGGACCCTGGCGGCGATGGCGTTGGGAGAGGGGATCGCGTTGTCCATCTCGCAGCGTTCCCGGTTGATGAGATCCGCCTGTCCCTTCTCTGTATAGAAGAAACCGCCGTCTTTGTCCCCGAACTTCTGGTTCATGGCGGTCGTGATCGCGTCTGCCTCACGGAGCCATTGCAGGTGTCCAGTTGTTTCGAAAAGATCAAGAAGCGCATCCGCGAGGAATGCATGGTCGTCCAGGAATCCCTTGCCGGCGGCGCGTCCGTCTCGGAAGACTCGGAGAAGATCTCCGTCGGGGGTTCTCATCTTCTCAAGGAAAAAGGCCGCTGCCCTCTCGGAGGCCTTCAGATAGCGCTCGTCCCCAAGGACGCGATACCCCTTGACCATGGCTGAGATCATCAGGCCGTTCCAGGCTGTGAGCACTTTGTCGTCCTTGTGGGGGTGCACTCTGGTTTCTCTGTATTTGTACAACGCCTTGAGAGCATCGTGCAGCTGGGCCTGCAGAAGAGGCGGTTCTAGTCCCAGTTCCCTGGCCGTCTCCTCCAGGGTGTTCTCCGTGCGGAAGATGGTGTGTCCCTCAAAATTGCCCTTCTTCGTCACCCCGAAGTGCGCGATGGTCGCACGCGCTTGGTCTGGCGGCAGTAGCCGTTCAATTTCTTTTCTGCTCCAGACGTAGAACTTTCCCTCTTCGCCCTCGCTGTCCGCATCCAGTGTGGAGTGGAAGCCGCCCGCCGGATCCTGCATCTCCCGGAGCACGAAGTCGAGCGTCTCGGTCGCCACTTGGCGGTACCGCCCCTTGCCGAGAACCAGCCAGGCATCCAGGTAGACACGTGTGAGCAACGCGTTGTCGTAGAGCATTTTCTCGAAGTGGGGTACGAGCCAGGTCTCTTCGACGGTGTAGCGGTGGAAGCCTCCGCCGACAAGATCGTAGAGACCGCCGACGGCCATGCGGTCGAGAGTGTGCTCGACCATGTCGAGAAGCTGCGTCTCACCCGTTCGACGATACTCGCGCAGCAGGAGTTCGAGCGATCCGGACGGGGGGAATTTGGGTGCCCCCCCAAAACCTCCATTGACCTTGTCGAAGCTCTTGGTCAGAGACTGTGTCGCCGCCTCGGCAAGTTGGCGTCGCAGTTTTCCCCGTGAGGTCTTGGTGTCAGTCAGCCGCTTGGTCGTCTCGGCCGCCGCCATCTGGATGCGGGCTTTGTCTTTTTCCCATAGTTGCGCGAGTTGCACGATGATGTCCTTGAATCCCGGCATGCCCATGCGGCTTTCGGGAGGGAAATAGGTGCCTCCATAGAAGGGCCGTAGGTCGGGCGTCATGAACACGGACATGGGCCATCCCCCTCTGCCGGTGAGCATTTGCACGGCCTTCATGTAGATCTTGTCAAGATCCGGCCGTTCCTCCCGATCGACCTTGATGCTTACAAAGTGCTGGTTGAGAAGGTCCGCGATGCTCTTGTTCTCGAAGGACTCCCGCTCCATGACGTGGCACCAGTGGCACGCCGAGTAGCCAATGGA
>JAGLDW010000606.1 GCA_023145395.1 Lentisphaeria bacterium
GTCCTGATCCGTGCCCGCTCCCGCGCACGTTGTCGCTGCCGCCATCGCCGCCATGGTGAGAATCCTCTTCATAATGCCACCTGTTTTGTGTCCATTGTGTTCTGTAGTAGAGACCATGATCTTGCGCGATGGTTCCAGCGAGACCGCTGCGGAAGGGCATCGCGGTGGAGGGGACAAGGTTGATTTTGCATGCGCGAGGCGGGGGAGTAAGGTATTGCTTTGCGGGAAGGCTATTGGCTGTTCAGAATCGTATTCGATAAAGGGGATGTTGCCATGGGTTTGCGCCTTGGTGTATGTGGTTGCGGTGCGTTCGCGCGGAGTTTTGTGCCCTTGTTCTGTGCGCATCCGCTGGTGGACGAGGTTGTGCTGGCGGATCTGATTCGCGAGCGTGCTGACGAACTTGCCGCGAAGCATGGGATCGCTCGCGTGCTGGGTTCGCTGGACGAATTGTGCGACAGCGATGTGGATGCGATCGTGATGCTGACTCAGCGTCAGTTGCACGGGCCCCAGGTCGTGCAGGCGCTGCGGGCGGGAAAGCATGTCTACAGCGCGGTGCCCACAGGGCAGACGCTCGATGAGATCGCCACTATCGTCAATGCCGTCGAGGAGACTCGCCTCATCTATCAGATCGGCGAGACCAGCTACTACTATCCTTGCACGTTGTACTGCCGAGACCGCTACCGGCGCGGAGATTTTGGCGACGTGTTCTTTGGCGAGGCGCACTACTACCACGACATGAGCCATTTCTATCAGTCTTTCCAGCGTTCGGGTGGTCCGGACTGGAAGCAGGTCGCCGGCATCCCCCCCATGCACTATCCAACGCATAGCACGAGCATGATTTTGAGCGTGACCGGCGCACGTGCCGTCTCGGTGTCCTGCCAGGGCTGGCGCGATCGCTCCGACGACGGAGTGTTTCAGCGGGGCGCGAACTTGTGGGACAATGTGTTCAGCAACGAGAGCGCACTGTTCGAGACCAGCGATGGCGGCACCATGCAGATCAACGAGTTCCGCCGGTTGGGCTGGAACGGCAAGTCGTCCGTGCAGATGAACATGTATGGCACCAAGGGGTGCTACGAGGAGAACGCGGACAGTCAGCTGTGGTGCACCATCGAGCGCAAGGATCTGCTTCGACTCGATGAGATGCTCGCTTGTCGCCAACTTCCCATCGACGAGCCGCAGGCCGACGTGAACGAGTCCGTGCTCCAGGAGTTCCATTGTGGAGCCAGCGAGGTGCATCCCGTGGGGCGGCTCCCGCAGGAGTTCGTCGGCTTGAGCAATGGACATCAGGGCTCGCACCAGTTCCTCGTGGACGATTTTCTCAAGGCGGTAACCACCAACAAACTGCCCCCGAACCATGTCTGGGCCGCTGCCCGGTATTGCGCCCCTGGAATCGTCGCGCACCAGTCCTCCGAGCAGGGAGGAGAACGGTTGTCCGTACCCGACTTCGGCAACCCGCCGGCGGATTGGCCCCTCCTGAATCCGGATGCGTGATGACGCACGTCATGCAACTCCTCTCCAACCGTGGGGGAGGGGGAGTGAACTGAACCGGAGGCGTCTCATGTACTGTTTGATCTACTTCGACACGGAGGATTTCATCTCCGCTCCCGACAGTCCCGTACACCGGTTGCCAGGGCAAATGGCGGAGATCATGACAAAGCATGGATTGCCGGGGTGTTTCCACATTCACGGCGAGAAGGCCCGTTTCATGGAGCGACACGGGCAGACCGATGTGATCGCGGCTATCCGGAAGCACGATGTAAGCCTGCACTACGATCGCGGATCCATGCATCCGACCACAGCGGAGGAAGTATCGGAACTGGACTGGTTCCGGGGAGTGGACCGCGTTCTGCACCGCGAGACAAACGGCTTCCGCGACCTGCAGCGCATCTTCGGCAAGTGCAGAGCCCTGACGCAGCACGGAGGAACCTTTGCAGCTCAGATTGTGTACGCGGCTGGCAGGCTCGGCAAGCCGTTCTTCTATTCCCCCTTCCGGTTGCCCGGACGCGAGGTTGTCTGGTTCTGCAACAACCTGCTGTTCGGCGGCTACCGGGCGAGCTTCTACTTTGATCCCTATTACCGCGACACGCCGCAGTTCGAGAAGAGCCTGGCCCAGGTGGACGACCACATCCGCCAGCGGTCCAATACTCACGACTTGACTTGCATGTTCGGCTGCCATCCCGTGATCACCATGATGCAGCGTTTTCCGGACGCGATCAACTTCGCCGACGGAGCGACACCGCCTCCCGAGCAATGGCAGCCGCCAGTCCCGGTGGAAGGCGTGTCCATACCGCTGATTCTGGAGAACTTCGAGCGGCTCGTTGTCAAGCTGGTTGGCCAGCCGAATGTGGAATGGACCAACGTGGCCGGCATCACCCAGCGGTATCACCGGGGACCCGCAGTCGTTTCCGACGATGAACTGCTGCGGGGCGCCCACGCGGTGGTCGATCACGGTGGGCCTACCTACACGGACACATTGAGCGCGGGAGAGTTGCTGGTGCTGCTGGCCCGCCGTGCGCTGTCGTCGTCCGAACGCCACGAGGTGCCGCAGGTCATGGGGCCAGTGGAGGACGTCATCGAGCCAGCCGCCGATGCGCTGCCTAACACAGCGTGCACCGACGTTTTTGCACGCGAGCTTCTAGAGGTCTCGCTCGAGACGGGATATCTGCCGCACATCGTCCCTAGCGGCAACCAGCCCATTTCCCCGGCGACCGCGCTTCTGCTCCTCGCCTGCCGCGCCACAGGCAGATCGCTTCCCCCGCCGGAAGCCAGACAGCTTTCTGTCAATGCCATCCCCGGTGTCTCCGAGGCCGTCGAGAACGTCGCCAAATACAAGAAGTGGTGCTGTCACGGCGCCCGCTACCATCAGCCCGGCATCATCGAGCCCTTTCGCAGGCAGTGCTGGACCCTCAAACCCGCCTGCGAATCCCATGACTACGGAGCCGATGTCCTCGCGCTTAGACCGAGTGGGCTTGGGGTCAGCACTTGTGGTGGGATTGGCGGGTAACAGTTTTGCGGAATCCGCTAAACTGTTACCACGACACTCGCAAAAGACTCCTGCGGGACTGACATGCGTCCCCCTGCGGATCCAGCCAGTAGGCATGAGGAGATGATATGTCTGAAAGAATGATGAAAGGAATGGAAGAAGACCGGAAGACGATGACGGCGACGATGACGGAACACGATTTGGGAGACGGCTTCCTGAATCGTCAACCGTTATGGTCGCCGGCATCGTGAACCGAAAGAGACGGGAACACATCTCAAGTCGCTTCTGCGGACTCGCAAGCTCGGTCCGCGGAATCCGCCGTTCCATCCCTCGGAATGGCGACACGAAAAAAAGACCTACGGAACTGACATGAGCCCGGCAAATACTTTCTGTGTTGTTTGTCTTGGAATCCTCCTGCAACCTCCCATCGCACGTTCCGTCGAACTGGTCCTTGATCCCCGGAATCTCCATCTCTCACAAAGAAACACCTACGGAGCTGACGGGCACCGGCATTTGCAGAAGGGTGCTGAACACCTATGGTTGCTCGTCTCTGTGAAGATGCGAGGACTTCTAGGAACAGGTGAACAGGAAAGGCGAGAAAACAATGGCGAACCCCATCATCAGGATTGTGACAGGCAAGGGCGACATGGACGTGGAGCTGTTTGAGGACAAGGTCCCGAACACCGTTGCCAATGTCATCGAACTGGCCGAGGCTGGATTCTACAAGG
>JAGLDW010000607.1 GCA_023145395.1 Lentisphaeria bacterium
GGAATGGCCGGCACGGGTGGCCCAGACTATCGCTTTGCAGACGAGTTTCACTCCGATCTGCGCCACACGGGGCGTGGCATTCTGAGTATGGCCAACTCGGGGCCCAACACCAACGGCAGTCAGTTCTTTCTCTGTTTTATCGCCACGCCACACCTCGACGGCCGTCATGCGGTTTTTGGACAAGTCGTGAAGGGACTCGATGTGATGGACGCGCTGGAAGCCATTGGCAGCCGTTCCGGCCAGACGAGCGAGACTGTTCGCTTCGACATCCAAGTGGTCAGCAAGAACGACCATCCCTACGCGGTCGAGAAGCTCTAGCCCCGGGCCGGTCCCCCCTTTGACACCGTCCGCACCGTGTGACTCGTGGGCTTTTTGCTTTCGAGCTGCACGGGTAGCTCGGGTCTCCGTCGAGTGAGAGTGGATCTTCTTTGTGCTGATCCAGGATGAGGATATAGATGGCGAAAGTCTCCTATTCAATCGAACTATGCCGTGATCTGCAGAAGGCAGCGGCGAATCCTGAATTGCACTTTCTTCGCCGTCCAGTCCGGTATGAAGAGGGCGAGCGGCTCCGAGTCAGACTTTCGGGCATTCATCCCGTGGTGGAGGCCGAGGCCAACTTTGTCTTGGAGAAGTTTCTCGGAGGTGGATTTGCGGGACAGGTGTATCGTGCTCGTCTCGAGTCTCTGGTTGGGGAGGGGATTCGTGGGCTTGTCGTGGGCGAACAGTATGCGGTGAAGATCATCGTTCCCCCGAGCCGCTTGTCCACGTGGTTCCGCGACACCGTGTTCAAGCTGGGATTTCAGGGCCCTTTCAGTTCCCGGGTCAACGAGGATGCTTGTCGCGCGGGGCTTCTGCAGCAGCTGTTCATTCGACACGCCTGTCGTTTCCGCTTCGGTCGCGAGACAGCGGTGAAGGATGCATACGCCACGTTTTGGGATGAGCGCCTGGGCTCGTATGGGGAGGTGACGGAGTGGATCGAGGGCCGCTGCTGGCATCTCGAGGCCGACCGGGATCTCCCCCGGCGTTGGGGCTGGCGGACGGTCCCCTTGGACGAGACCGCAAGCGCGGAATACGTGGCGACGCGTCGATTCATGGCCGAGATGGTGCGTCTACTTCATGATATGGGCATGCCCGAGTTCGCCAGACAATATGAATGGTGGACGATGAAGAGTCAGCCCAACGTGATGCTGCGAACGGATATAGAGAGCGCGGAACCCGGTGACACGCTGTGCGCAGTCGATTTCCGGGCCGGTCTGGCTCTTCTTGCCTGCCTGCCCATGAGTCCAGGAGATATCCTGTTGATTGGGCGGGGATTGTTCAAGCGTGGAGCCCTTGTGCAGTTCGACCGGTGCGATGTGGCGCGTCTGCGCGAGTTTGTGTCGCGGAACTCCGATTCTTTTTCTGGCATTGCGTCGGCTCTGGAGGAGCTGGAGGAACACGACCAGGGGCACCGGCGCTCTCTGCCCGATGTCACTCGCCGTGGTTTTCTGACCTTCTTACGCGCTGCTGATCGGGCTGGCCTGGCCAAGGGTCAGCTCGAGGGATGGCGTGCCGAGCAGTTGCTGGACGGGGAGTTTGCAGGGCATCTTCGGGGTATGCGATTTCTGTTGTTTTTGTGTCTGGGCCTCGTACCTTTTCTTGGCGGCTGGGTTCGACGGTTGTGGGGCAACACGGCATATCGGCAGCATGTGGGCGCGATCCTGCGTAGCACAGTCTACAGGCGCCGTGCGTTGCGCGCGAGTGCTGCGGGCAGTCTGGTGCGCTGGTTGCGCGCGGGCCGCTGTTCCGAGGATCACGCAGAGTATCTTCGCACTCGTCCTTGGTTGTTTACGCTGGAGCGTTTCACACTTGGGCTCTGTCCGATTGCCATCGTGCATCGTGTCGCATTGCGCCCGGCGCGCATTTGGCGTCGCATTGTGGCTTCCTGGAGCTTCATTCGCAGTTTCTGGACGTGCGAGGCGTTTCGCGAAGCCTGGTTCCTGGCGCAGATCGACGAGGGCGAACAAGACGGAATGCTCACGGCAGCAGAAGCCGAGGACATTCGTCTTCGCGTCCGGGATCCATTCATCGTGAAGTACTTGAAGTGCGTGGCTGTCCATTTCGCCACCTTGCCGATAACCCAGATCGTGAGCGTGGTGGTGGCCGGTGTGCTGGCTGGGACGATATACGCGAGGAGTGGGGATTGGGCGAAGGCGACGGGAGTGTTTGCCGCGACATTGGCTTTTTTCCAGGTCATCCCGATTTCCCCCGGCTCGATCTGTCGCGGTGTGTTCGTCTTGTGGGTGATGGCGCGAGAGCGGAACTGGCGGGACTACGTGATTGCCTGTCCACTGTCCTTCGCAAAATACATTGGCTACTTGGCATTCCCTCTCCAGATGACCACGACGTACCCGGTTCTCGCCCGTTTCCTGACTGCTCGCTGGGCGATTCGCGCGGTGCATGTGGTACCCGTATTCGGCGAGCGCGGGGCGTTGCTGGAGCATTGGGTGTTTGACTGCGTTTTCAATGTGCCCCAGATGGTGGCTCGCTGGGCGAAGCCGCGACTTGGCGCTCTACTATGGCTTTGGGCGTTTTGGGGCTGTGGGGGAACTGCCTTGCTCTTGCGCGGGTTGGAGATCGAGGTGCTGGGGAAGTTGGGAATCAACATCTTCATTCTGGCCGTCTGCATCTTTGTTCTGCCCCGTGCACTTTTCTACCCAGTTCTGCTGCGGCGCATGGGTTCTGGGACGGATGCTTCGTCAGTGTAGGCATCCGGCAGCTACAGGCTTGAAAAAAAAGGAGTACTGCCGATCGGCAGCACTCCTTGCCATGCGTTCCGCCACGCGCCAAGCCACTCTCATCCCTTGGGCACGGTCCTGTGGGAGCCTGTCCCGTAGCCGTGTCCAGGTGACCTTGCGCAGCAGGTGCAAAGCATCTTGTTGCCGTCGCAACTGCCTGGCAGAACGTCAGGATTCAAAGAAGACATGTGGGTCGGTTGCTACCGGCCCCGTCTCTAGGGCATGTCTCCGCGAACGACGACATGCAATACACAACCAATACCACAGGTCGCTTGACTCGTCAATCATTTTCAGAGAAAATCGGGATTCCCTCAATTTCGTGGGGTAACCGAGGATGGCGAACACCAGCGGCATCCCGAAGCACTTGGAGGGCGGTTG
>JAGLDW010000608.1 GCA_023145395.1 Lentisphaeria bacterium
GTGCTCGCGGTGGCGGTCACATGCTTTGCTGGGACGTTGCCGGCGGGCGTGGAGCGGTTCTACGATGTGGGGTTCCGTGCGGACCTGGAGTTTCTCGGCCCGGGGCGCGAGGAGCGGCTGGACCTGTATTTCCCGAAAAACCCAGCGCCCGGCGAGCGATTTCCGGGTGTGGTGATCATTCACGGCGGCGGTTGGGCTGGCGGTGACAAGGGGGACAATCGGGAGATCAATATCGGTTCGAATCTGGCGCGTGCGGGCTACGTGTGTGTTAGTGTTAACTACGTTCTGTCGAAGAGGGGGAAGCCGAGTTGGCCGGAGAACATCTACGACTGCAAACGGGCGGTGCAGTATCTTCGAGTCAACGCCGAGGAACTGCATGTGGATGCAGCGCACATTGGCTGCATTGGCGGCTCGGCGGGCGGACATCTTTCGGCTATGGTCGGCGTTTGCGGCACCGACGCGAAACTGGAGCCCCCGGCACCGTATCCAGGGGTGTCGAGCGCGGTTCAGGCTGCGGTGGACCTGTACGGGATCGCCGACATGCTGAACTGGCAGTACACGCGGCCGGACGGCACACCAACCGGCAAACTGCGCGATGGTAGCCAGGAACGAATGCTGGGGGTGACAAGGGACCAGAATCTGGCGCTGTGGAAACGTGCCTCGCCCATCGTCCAAGCCGATCCCAAAGACTGTCCAATGCTGATACTCCACGGCCGCGCGGATTCGACCGTGGACTACGTTCAGTCCGTGAATTTCGCAAAACGGCTGGTGGAGATTGGGCTGGAGCATGAGTGCATCATCATCGATGGCGCAAGGCACACCTTCGATTTGCGCCCGCAGGGCACAGAACGCGTGGATGTGCGCAAGATCGTGATGAGCTTCTACGAGCGGCACCTGCGGGGTCTGAGCAGGCAGGCGGCGGCCGCGCGCTACAAGGCATTGGGCATGTTCGAAAAGGAGCACCCAGAGCGCATCATAGCGGGGCCGTGGTCGAGTGGTCCAAGCACTGTGAAGGAGGTAGCGGAGAACCGTGCGTTTTTCGTGATGTCCGATGGTAAAACCAGTTCGCGGATAGCACTCGGACCCAGAACCGTCTATGCCGTTCAGCGCCTGGGTTCCGTCGCTGAACTGAAGAATCTGTCGCTGGTGCTGCTGCGCGGCAACAAGTCGCGGGGCGCCGATGCGTTTCAGGTGACGTCGCTTCTCTGCTACGCACCCGGCTACAATGCCTGGCAGTCTGCCCGTGACGACCGTATCCTGGGGCGGTGGTATCGCAAAGGCGACACGCTGCAGGTGAGTGTTCGGGGCAAGAAACAACCTATTGCGCTTGGCGAGGAAACGGATGTTTCCATCCGGCTACTGGCCAAACCGGACCTGCTCAAAGCCGGTGCTCAGATCATCAAAGTGAGGGGGAAGCGACTCGGTTCCGACCTGTACGCGTCGCGGGTGGTCGTGTCCGCAAGCGGCAGCGCGGGCAACTTGAAGGCATCGTCCCGCACCACACCCGTGGCCCTCTTGTGGGCCGACCCACGCATCGAGACTCTTACTGGGATACGACCGCGAGGCGTCTCCAGTGCTCTGAGCAAGGGCGGCTTGAACGTACAGTTGATCACAACAGAACAGCTTACGGATAAACGCCTGCTGAACACCGACAATGCGGATGTCGTGGTGCTTCCGTATGGAGGGTGCTACCCGGCTGGGATGACACGGCCGATCACGGATTTCCTGAAGAAGGGCGGGGCGTATATCACCCTTGGAGGCAAAGCGTTCCGAGAGCCTGTCTACTTGGTTGACAACCAATGGCGAGCAAGCCGGAAGCCTGGTGCGCAGAGGATCGACATCTCACTCTCCCCTGCCTGGAAAACCCAGCAGTGCGCTACGGGAGAAGAACTCGCGATGGTGGCCCGGAAAGATGGCAGCGCGACATTCGGCGTATCCGATCTGACCAGATACACATACACAGGAACGGGTCTTCCCAGGCTCTCCACCGAAGACAATCTTCTCTGTTTCGAAGCGCGCGGAGACAGCAACACTCCCGTCGTCTGCATTGAGCTCCAGGAAGGGGATGGGTCACGCTGGAAGTCAGCTGTTCGTCTCTCCGAAGCCTGGCGCAGGCACCGGATCCATGTGGGAGATATGAGATCGTACGCAAGTGATCAACGCGGGGGGCGTGACGACTACTATCATCCCGAGAAGGGAACGCTTATGCTGTTTGGCTTCACGAAGCGGATGGTAGGGGAGGGCAAGCACCAATTCGAGCTGCGAGATGTGCATTTCTCCCGTTCGGGCGTGTCTGCTGCAACGGTTGTCGGAACCAGTGTCTTCACCGATCCCGACACTGATGTCGCACAGTGGTACAGCCGTCTCGGCACCACGCGATCCGTGCCTGGAATCTCCTGCTTTGCCAAGTCTCGCAAGGTGTTCGGTAGCGGTCTTCATTGCACGGCGCCCGACTTTCCGGTTCCCGCAGCGGATCCTGTGGCAGGTGATTGGTTTGGCCAGAGTGTTGGAAGCTGGTGGAGCGGTGCAAGGAGATCGCAGAAAGAACATGCCCTGATCGAACATATGTTGAATCGTGAAGCGACAGTGCGGTTCCCGCTTCTGGCACTGAACCCGGGCGGACCTGCTGAGCAAACAGTGGCGGCGCTCCTACTCCATCGTCGCGGAGAGTTTGCTGGAAGTCGGTGGTGCAGTTTTGGTTTGGACTGTGTGGATCTGACAGCGCCACGCTGCCGAGTCGTCAGTGACATGCTCTCGTCCGTCGCCCGCTTTTGCTCCCGCGGGTTGTCGTTTGGAGAACTCCGCCCCAGTTGGCGAATCGTGAACGGCGTCATCTTGATGGATGTGGAACTGTCCTTCCTCAATTCGTCGAACCAAAAAGCCACTGCGAGGGTGAGCATTGTCACCACAACCGGCAAAATCCTTGGTGGGCAAAGCCGTGATGTCCGGATTCCGGCACGTTGCACCGCATCGACGCCGATCATGATTGCCGAGGGAATCCCCATGAGCGCCCTCAACTGGCAGGATCTTGAACTGAGAGCCGAGGTGGAGGCCAAAGGCGTGCCCGTGATTGGTCAGGCCAACTATTCTCTCAACACGAGAAGAAGTCTTCGTGACATTGGGGATTTCTTGGTCGAAGCCGGCGCAGACGACGCCAAGTTCCACGGCTATTCCTTTGTCGACAGTCGCGGAGCCAGGGGATTGCTCGGCGCCTATGATATCCTGGGAGATGGCAAGTACCGTGACGCTGCCCTCGCTTGGGGGAAGGCGATGCTGGACGAGCAACGCGAGGACGGTGGCTACCGCATGGGCTACGGCATTGGCGCAAAAGGAGAGGCCTGCTACGTGGCTGATGGTGGCGAGATCGCCGTGGCAATGATCCGGCTTGTCTCATACACCAGTGGCGAACTTCGCGAGAGATACCTCGAGAGTCTGCGGAAATACATGGGATTCCGGGAGAATTTCAGAGTCGAAGGTGGGGGCATTGGTGTGGGCTGGTGTCTGCACGACTTTGGCAAGCGTCCAATTCTTCCTCTCGATGTGCCGAGGCGGATTTTCGCGCCGGAGAGAAACACCTACACCGTCGGTTGCAGTCTGGCTGCGGCATACGCTTTCGCGCGGTTGACCGGCAAGAGGCAACATGAAGCCATGGCCGAAGTAGATGCAGACTGGCTGATGCCCCGGACTGAGTTGCTCTCCGGCGCCTTCTGCGAGAGCTACTTCTGGGCCCATGCC
>JAGLDW010000609.1 GCA_023145395.1 Lentisphaeria bacterium
ACGGCTCGACGGGGAGTCTCGCCCTCGGTGGTGCGCGGGAGTATGTTCATTACCAATCAGCAAGCCGAGTTTTGTGATCTCAAGATGATTGCCTTGACTAGGAGAATATTTTGATGTTGAATCCATTTTACACACGTCGTGTAGTTGTCCTGCCTTGCCTCACCACTCTATTCTGCGTGCTGGCTGTGGGCGCGGCACCGGTGGTTCATTGGACCTTCGACGTGACTGGCAACGAGGTGCGCGATGTGGCGGGCAACTCCCATGGCATGCTCGAGGGAGACACGCTTCCGGAGCGCACGTGGCCAGGGGTCTTTGGCGCCGCGCTTCGCTTCGACGCCGGGCGGAGCCGCGTGCGTGTTCCGCACAGTGACGAAGTGTCGCTGCACGGTGAGTTCACGGTCGAGTATGTGATCAAGCCATCCAGGATCGATGGGTTTCGGACTCTCTTTTGGAAAGGCGACCGCACGGTCTCGCCGCAGGCAATCAACTACTACGTGGATCTGCGGGACGGGCGCCCTGAACTGAAGGCCAAGGATGCCGCCGGGCGCTGGATTGTCTATTCCACACCCACGGTCTTGTCCGCGAACGAATGGCACCACGTCGTCATCACGTTTCGCAGCGGGAAGGTTGAGATCTTCGTCAATGGCAAGGGCTGTGATGTGAGTGCCTCGGAGGACGGGGAACGCTCGAAGGAGTTGCTTGGCAACACCTGCGATCTCGTGCTGGGAGACGGGGCGAATCCATCCGGAACGGCCTACTCGTTCTGTGGACTGATCGACGATCTGAAGATCTATGGAAGCCGGGATATTGGAATGCTCGGTGAGGACTACGCAATGCGTTGGCGTGCGTTCCGGAAAAACGTTCGGGAGCGAGAAACCGCATTCCAGCAGGAACGTGCTCAAAGAGCAGTCGAAGCCCGCAAAAATCGCGAAAGGGAGTACGACGCGCTCCTGGCCGAGAGAGCGTCCCAGCCGGGCGCGCCGTTTGTCGCCACTGTCCTCCCTACCACCGAACGTCTGAATGGAGCACCCGATTTTTTTCGTTCCATCCGTCGTTTCACAAGAACCGCGACCGTCTCCGCCGCCCGGCGTGAGTCTGAGGGCTTCCAAGTCATCCTCATGGGACACCGAAACGCGGAGACGGTGAAGGCATCGGTGTCGGTGTCGGATCTTGTTTGCGACGACGGCGCCAGGATTCCTGCCAGCGCCCTATCCTGGGGGCGTCTCGAGCGGGTGAGCACGGAAGAACCCGATCTGCCTGTCGCTTTTGTGGGTGCGATCCCGGACGTCATCATCGAGGACGGAGCCCTGGTGTCTGTGCCGCCGGGTGACTTTGGTGCACTTTTCTGCCGCATTCACACTGGCGATGCCTCCCCCGGACGCTACGAAGGCAAGCTCACGTTGTCCGCAGGAAAGTTTCGCGAGACCATCGACATCGACCTGACCGTCTACGACTTTGCTCTGCCTGTCCGCGGGACGCTGCGAACGGCATTCTGTTTTTTCGAGCAGTACTATCTCAAGTGGTACGGCTTGAAAGCACTGACCGACCCGCAACGCGAGGCGATCTACGAGTTCCTGCTCGACTACCGCCTGTCTCCCTGCAACATCTACTCCAGCACCGCGCCGTTCCCAGAGGTGCGTTTCCTCGAGAAGTACCGGGACCGCATCAACTTTTTCACGGTCGGCCGGATCCGTGGCGGCACGGCGGAGGAGATTGGCAGGAGCGTCGCGGAGCGTGTGGCGCTGTTCCGGCGGATTCGGGAACTTGGGCTCGAGGAGTACATGTACTTCTACAGTTTTGATGAATTGTCGGGGAACATGAAGCGTTTTCCCGCGGCTGTGAAGATCACAAGCGCGTTGCGCAAGGCCTGGCCGGAACTGAAGATGATGCAGACATCCTTTCCGATTCCCGAGCTACAGCCGCTCTTCAACGTCTGGGCACCGTTGTTTTATGAGTTTGACAAGGCGGACAAACTTGCCGTGCTTCAGACGATGCGTGCGCGGGGGGATCGCATCTGGTGGTATGCGGCCGACGCGCCACGCCACCCATTTCCCAACTTTTTTCTGGACTATCCCGTCTACGACTGCCGGGTGATCGGGACGCTCAGCTACGTGCAGGGAGTCGAGGGAATCCTGTATTGGTGTGCGAATCGCGAATGGCAGACCAATCTGGACATTCGCGAGCAGTGGCCCGACGCGCCCTGGAAGTCACACATCTTCAGTGTCAATACGGGTCGGCGCAAGTACAAGAATGGGATGGGAAACCTCATATATCCAGGAAGAAATGGTGTGCTTTGCGCATCCCTGCGTCTCGAGAACCTGCGCGATGGCCTGGAGGACTACGAGTACCTGCATGCACTGGGCGGCGCGGTGAAGCGCCTGGAGGGCGCCGGTGTCCCTGCGGCCGCCAAGGCATTGCTCCCCGAGGCGCGCGCACTGCTGACGCCTCCCCCCACGGCGGTCAAGGGCATCCACTCCTGGTCACAGGATCCGACACACCTCCTCCAATACCGCGATCGCGTCGGCCGCATGCTCGGGAAAATCGCCGAAGCAATGCGTCCTTGATCCGAAACAAGAATGGAAATGCGAGCTATGAAGGCGCTTCCCAACTCCCATGCGTGCGCAGCAATGCTGGCAGGACTGCGCGAGTGGGGGGCATCTACCTTTTGACCTTCCCGTCGCGGCCGGGAGCTTCGCAATCAGCCGCCGCGTTGCGCAAGCCAGATGATGTGCGGTCTTCCACCTTGGGATCCGCGGGCACGAACTACGTTTTCTTCAACCGTGAATCCTGCGTGACACAGGCGCCTGGCAAAAGGGTGACTCGGCGCTGCGGACCACACCGCCAGCACACCTGCCGGACGCAGTGCCACGCGCGCAGTCTCGATCCCGATCTGGGCATAGAGCCAGTTGTTGCCGTCTCGCGTCAGTCCGTCGGGACCATTGTCCACATCCAGCAGAATCGCGTCATAGGCGTTTTTCTCACTGCGCAGGATTTCCGCGACATCCAAAACACGCACGGTGACGCGTGGATCGTCCAGGGGGCGTCCAGCCAGGTCGGCTAGCGGTCCGCAGTTCCATTCCACAATTCCCGGGACCAGCTCAGCGACAACGACTTGACCAGTGGTGTCCAGGTTCCGCAGCGCGGCGGCCGCAGTGAAACCCATGCCGAGTCCGCCAATGAGGATTCTGGGAGAGGAGCGGCTTCGGATGCGCTCGCAGGCAAGCTCGGCGAGGGCGTCTTCCGAGCCATGGATGGCACTGTCCATGAGCTGGTGGTCACGGACGCGGATGGAGAACTCATCGCCCCGGCGGTAGAGCGAGAGCACCTCCGGGTCATTGGGAATCTGCGTGCTGCCTAGAAATTCCCAGGAGTTCATGAGCGTCTCGCTATCGGAAACAGATCCCCGCAGGATCCGCTATTGCGGACGTGCGTTCCAGAAGATCTTGGTCGTATAGCACACTGTCCAACCGTCCCTAGTGGAATTGGGTACTTGGCCGGTGTGTTTCCCCTCAACATGACCATCCGCGAATGTGAAATTCGCTTTCTTGCTGTGTCTGTAATATGGGCCAACGCCAATGACATCGCCGGAGCCCCTCATATTGTGTCTCCAGTCGTATGGATGCATCGCGAAATCGTAGTAGAGAATGTCGCCATACACACAGGTGGCCGCGGGCTCCAAAAACTGATTCATCTTTGTGGGGCTATAGCGGTGGTTGTAGTCCCCCAGCACCATGTTCAATCCATAGGTGTACGTGACACCGTCTCTCCATCCCGTGTTGTGATTGTAGGATTTTTGTGGAGCACTTGGGCAAGCCATGGACGATGCCCGGCCCCCAGAACTGTCCACTCGGCCGATGGAAACGCCAGCTCCCACGATACCCAGATACGAAGCGAGCAGCTCGCGTCCGGAATAGGTGTATCCCCAATAAACGTTGCCACGTTCCCGAAATGTGTGGAGAGATCCGTCGTTGTCATCGGCATACAAGACCCCCGACAAGCTCAGTTGCTTCAGGTTGTTGGTGCAACTGATCGCGCGTGCTTTCTCGCGAGCCTGGGCTAGAGCTGGCATCAACATGGCTGCCAAAATGGCAATGATGGCAATAACCACAAGTAGCTCGATCAGGGTGAATCTCTTTGTTCTATTTGTTGATGGAATCGTCATCTGTCAGGTTCCTTCTTGTTGTTTTCGTACCTTGTATATTGATACTTAATATGGGACTTTATTCTATTTTTTCAAATTGGCGCGAGAACAAAATGAAGAGTTTCTGCCCGCCCGATGTCTGCTTCCGAACATGCTACGGACAGCGCATTGCGGGGGGCGAGGGCTATGGCTGGGCGTCCATGAGGGCACGGTAGGCGGAGGGCCGGCGTTCGTGGGGCTGGTTCATCTGGATGTTCGGGGGAATGCGGCAGGGCTGCTGGACGGCAAGACATTGGTTGAGATCGACCTCCGCAATAGCCAGCTCGGGCTCGGGCCCGCTGGTCTTTGCGAGGATGCGTCCGTAGGGATCGGCGATCAGGCTTCTGGCGAGGCTGTAGACGCTCATGACGTAGAATACACCATTGTCCAGCGCGCGCGTCTGGGCGACCGCATCGTAGCAGGCACCATCTCCGCGTAGGTCGCCCCAGATCGGAGTGAGGATGATCTCTGCGCCATTGAGTGCCAGGCAGCGCGCGCTTTCGGCGAAGTGATGATCGTAGCAGATCTGAATGCCGATGGCGCCGAGTTCCGTGTGGAATACGGGGAACTCGTCTCCTGGCTGCAGTCCGTTGACCCATTCGGGCCAGGGGAGATGCACCTTTCGATATTTTCCGACCTGTTTCCCCGTGCGGTCGAAGAGAACGGCTGTGTTGTAGGCTGCATCGCCATCGCGCTCATAGAGCCCGCCACAGAGGAAGATGCGGTGCTTGCGGGCGAGTGCGGCGAGGTCGTCGCTGCAACGCCCCGGAATACTCTCGGCCACATCGTAGTAGGACTTGCCGCTACCGACCACCGAAAGACCTTCGCCGAAGAGGATCAGGTCGCACCCTTGCTGCGCGGCCTGCGCGGTCAGTTTGGCGATGCCTTCCAGGTTGCGCGCCCAGTCTCCGCGTCCCTTGGGCATGTAGTAGGCTGTGGCGATTTTGACCTTGCGGGGAGGGGGGCTTGGCACGGGCGTCAAGTGGACATTCGAGTAGGCGACAGTGCCCTTCTTGCCACCGTACTGCGCCAGTTGCACGGTGAGCGCACCGCCCCCGGGAATGACGGGGAAGAGGAGCTGTGCCGTGTACTGTCCGGTGTGTCCCTTGATGGGTTCGATCGGCACGAAGAACTGACGGGGGGGGCGCCAGCCTTTTCCCTTGCCAGGCGCTTTCTCCCACGTGAGCACAATGCGTGCGTTTTGAGGTATGTGCTGGTCTCCGTCGAGTGTCAAGCGGCAGTCGAAGCGCAACCAGGGAGTCTCGCTCTGTACTAGGGTCTGCGGCACTTCGACACGCTGGGTGAGCATCCCCATGGAGAGCGCTGAGCCAATGGCGCCAAGCACTGCGCGCTTGCCGCCGTCCTGAACCGCAGCCACCATGGCAAGCGTGGGAGCGAGCGCCGGACGCTGGACTTTGAGCGTCCAGGATACGGGGTGCTCATTCTGCCAGGCTGTGAAATCTCCATTGGCGATCATCGGGGGCGCTCCTCTGGCGAAGGCGGTGGCGGCGAACGCCAGCGCAAGACATTTGGTTCGCATATGTCCAGTGAATAGGGGCATGACTGACTCGCGGTTGGGCGTGGATCACTCGCTACGGGGCGAGGCGGCGCTTGGCCATCCGCTTCGTTGCTCGTCGGTTATAGACCTACAGGTCTGCGCTCTTCTCGTGCCTTGCGTCTGACCAT
>JAGLDW010000061.1 GCA_023145395.1 Lentisphaeria bacterium
CACCCAACGCGCGCTGCCATCATCCCAGGTCCCGAGCACCTCGGTTTGCAGCTGCACCGCATTGCCGGCGCTATCGTGCAGTATGAAGCCGGCTCCTGCGGGGACCGCGCCTTTTGGCAACGGCACACCTCCGGTCACAGGCAAGTTCCCTTGCGCACCCATCGGGCGCCGAACGGTGATTTTCAGCGGTTCCATGGTTTGTATCCTTTGTAGGCCTGTCTCCAGGCCGGGCTGAAAGATTAGGGAGGAAGATTGGGGCAAAAGATTTAGGGTGAAAAATCAGGGCAAAAGATCGTGGGACAAGAGAGAGTGTATACCCTAATCTTTCGCCCTAATCTGTTTTGCCGTTGCTGTGTGGGCGATCACTTCTCAAATAGTGTCAGATTCAGGATCGAGTTCCAGGAGTTCTGATTGTTGCCATAGCCACGGAAGCGGAGTTTACGCATTTTGGCGGGTTCGAACATGTAGTTCTCCATGCCACCGTCTTTCCCCGAGCTCTTCCCATCGAAAACGGTGCTCCACTGGTCGCCGTCTTCACTAACTTCGAGAGCGAATTTCGCGACGCGGGTGGATCCTCTGAGCCAGCGAATGCCAACTCCCTGCAACTTGATGGGCTGCCGCATGGTCGCGACGAACCAGGCTTTTCGTCCGGCCCCCGCCCAGTAGCCTCTTTTCCCCAGATCACCATCCAATGTGGCAAACAGTTCATCCACAGTCGTCGGATCACTGGCCTCGAACCAGAGTATGTTATCGGCACCGGATTGCCCGTCCCGCTTCTTGAGAAAGACATTGCCATTGATCTTATCGCGCTCGGCAATGTAGCCAAGCAATCCGGCCACAAGGAAATCAGGCAGAAACCATTCGCCATTTTTCCGAAGGAAACTTCCCTTGAAGGGAATGGGAGTACCATCGAAGAGGATTTTGACCGGGTTTGACCCAAACTCGATCGTGTGGTCCAGATACTGGATTTTCAACGTGGGATCGGCGTTCACGATGCTTCCCCCCAGGGCTTTCACAACGGCCATGCAGGGAAGGAGGTATTCCTCTTTCACCCGCTTTACCTGCATTCCAGAAACGGACTGCCCCTTGATCAGAATCTGGTTCTCCAAGACCTTGTCCTCATACTCGGGGACGAAATCCGCGTCGGTTTCGAGCCTCTCCGCTCCGCCAATCGCAGATGGCGAAACCCGATACGTGCCACCTTTGCCCAGGAAGAAGATGGTCTGCTTTCCAGGCGCGACCTTCGCGTTGAAGGTCTCCGCCGCCCCCTCAACGCTCCAGCTCCCGGGCTTGAGACCGGCAAAAAGGATCTGGTATGTTTCCCCATGCGGGATTTCAAGGATGAACTTCCTGTCGACCACTTGGGCGGTCGCACTCATGCCGACGACACGGTCGCCGAAGACAACTCCAATAATCCCATCTGCGGCAATTTCCCGGACGGGCAGTGGTGCTTCATCGCCAGAAACCATTTGCAGTACCGTGAGGAAGGTCTCGTTCGCCTGAGCTCTTTTCGGCTGGAACATGAGGCGGCTTCCCTTGCTTTCCAGCGCCTTGCTTGGCGCTTCGTACTGCTTGCCAAAGACGTTCGTGGAATCGGTTCCGCTCAGCACTTCGGCACTGCGTTGTGCCGGAGCCGGACGAAGCATGTTCAGGTGAACCTTGCCGACAAGGCCGTTGAGACTGTTGCTGAGAATCGCCCCCGTACCGGTGAGTTCTGGTGTGTTCAGGGTGTTGATCTGCCAAATCTTCTGGGCTTCGGGATGTGTTGTTTTCAGATGGTCGAGAACGATCAGTGCGGCCGGACGCTGGGGACTGTCAAGATTGAGGAAGCAGAAGCTGCGCGTGTAGTTATCAAGCCGCTCCCCATAGGCGTTCGTCAGATCCGCCGAGAAGTAGTTGTAGAATGGGCGCTGTTGCGAGGGGCCGAAACTGCACGCCAGAACGGTCCCGTAATCATGCTTCGCGTCTTCTGCCGCTTCTGGGGACAGAGGGCAGCGCCGCGCCAATCGCGTCCCGCCATCTTTGCCCTCCAAACCCTTGACCTGCGGATCGCGAATGAGCATCATGCTGTGGGATACGGAACGCTTGTTGAAGTAGGAGTCATAGGGAGTTCCGTAGAATTTATAGAGGCCAAGGTCGGCGACTTGCAGTCCCCGGTAGTAAAGCTGGAAAGCTCCCGCTTCCTCGTGCTGGTGATTGCCGAAATGATAGCCTCCACCACGAATGGAGACGGCCACTTCGGAGGAGACAGTGCCGATGTTCCAGCCGGTGCGGGCACTCATGCCCCCGAGAATCGGGCCAAAATCAATGGTCGTTGGCAGGGAAGCAAGCGACTTCTCGGCCTTGAGGGCGGGATCATTCAGCAAAAGCACCAGCACCGGATCGTATGGAAGGCCCCCCTGTCGGTTGAACTCCCCTTTCATAATCGGGTCGGCGGCATACGAGGAGCAGAGCAAAGCCGTAAGCTGGTATTTCCAGTAGCCACCGGGCCGGCCAGCATCACCGTCGACAAACATGGATCCATCCGGGGTGCGGGTGTACAGCCAGAACTTATGGACGTTCTTGATGTTCGGCTTGAAGACCTCCCGCCCGGTCATCCGGCGCAATATCCAGGCAGCGTGCATGTCCCAGGCAAAACGGTAGGCGCCATAGCTCAAGCCCTGGTTGTGGCGGGGCGATTCGTATTCCATAGCCCGCATGGGAATGAGCTCTTCAAGGATCTTGTAGGAGCAGTATTGATAAGGTTGTGGATCCTCGCTGTAGATCGCGATCCCCATGGAAAACAGATCGCGGCAAATCTGCGCTTCATTCCCATGCCCATTGACAATGGCTTGTCTGAATGGCGGCCAACCACACTCCATATCGTCAGACAGGCGCAGAAGGTTCCTGCGAATGCTGTCGCGCTCCTCTTCGCTCATCACGGCATAGCACCAGTCGTAGACTCGGGACGCCGCAAAAATTGCGCGGCCAATTTCCCGGGTAATGTCGAGAAGATTGCCGAACTCAACGAGTTCGAGGTAGTCCTTGGTCAGACGGATCGCCTCTTTGCCGATGGCTTCATCATTGGCCATCAGATAATAGAAGGCCTTCTCCACCGTCACTTTCTCAAGATCGGCCCGGTAGGAGATCTCTACACCGGCAGTGGGGGCGAAGGCAAAGGGTTTGACAGCCCGTTCTTTCAGCGTTTCCCAGATCGGCCTATTCTCGCCCAGCTCAAGATTCCGGCGGACCTGTGGCAGGGATTCTGGCGTGACAAGAATCCTCGGGTGTGCGGCCGGGGGAACAATGCTCGGGCGGTAAGTCTGGACAGCTTCCGGCACCGCTGGCGGGCGATAGGTAATGAGCTTGATGTGATCGAGAACGAGTCCCTTCGGAAGCCATATCTTGAGCTTCTGCTTCTGTCCGTTGAACCTGAATTTGCCGGTGGTCTGACGGCAGGCTCCGGGTCTGGACCAAGGCACGAAAATCACTCGTCGCGTGGGTTGTTGCTCGTCAATCTGGAACTTCGCGAACATGGAGTGATGCTTGCTGTTCGCCTTCTTCATCAGGGCCGTCCCAAACGTGTCTGTGGCGGCATGGGTCTGGAGCACGAAACGACCGGGCACCTCGCTCTCAACATCAAAAACCAAATCGGGGGCGGCACTCGCCTCCAATCCATTGTTCTCAGTGGCATCCGCCTTCAGCGAAACGCCCCTCTTGCTGGCGAAGCTCGCTTGTCTGACAATGGCGGCCTGCTGTGGGTTGACCTGCGCCAATTCCGCTTCGATGACAACCTGCCCGTTTGGCGGAATCGGGCGAAGGGGCTCAATGATCGGAGCATCACTTTCTTCTAGTTTGAAATTGCGGAGAATGACCTCTCCTTCCTCGGCTTTGTGGGAGTAGATATAGATCCGAACCTTGTTTGTTCTTTTGGGGACCTGGATGACGTTCGCCGTCTCCCGAAACGTCTCCCCGGCGATAATTTGAGTTGCATAGCTCCTGCTCGGCTTGCGGAAAGTGAATTGCAGATAGACCGGGGAAATCTTGGTCCCTTCATCGAACAGGCGGGCCTCAACCGAAGCCCTCAAATAGCTGCTTGGAGAAACAGTAAAATCCTTGAAGAAGCCAATCTCCCCGTGACCGTTGTCCCTGAGAAGAAGTCCTTCTTCAACAAGCTCAAGGCTTCCGCTACGTACCGGATGACCGGGCTTTCCGGGATAGATCCCCCAGCCGTTGGGGGCGCCACTCGCGCCAATATCTGCCATAAAGGACGCTTCATGGAGCGGTTTCGCCAAACTGGAGAACCCGGCAACCAGAGACAAGGCGAGAAGAACGTGGGGAAGAGAAAAAGACATCGGAGAGCTCCTGAATTAGAAGAGATGCTATCTGACGCGCACTATACCGCCGTTCCTTGCAGGTAGTAAGAAGAGGCCGAAAAGGGGAGGGGGGACGCTGATGCTTTGCTCTGCCAGTTTGGGATTGTCAAGCCCGAGCTGTGTCTTGCGCTTCAGAGCTCTTGTCCCGATCCTTGTCCCGATCCCACAGTGACTTGCGGAGTGGCTCGGGATCTCCGGGACCGAGGGTGATCGTTGCGGGTTCGCAGATTGGTTCATTCGAATCGAAGCAATCGTGTCTCCGTTGCTTTCATCTTGATCTTCAGCACGTCGCCCTGGACTAGCACCTCGTCTGTAAGGCAGTCTCTGACAGTTCGCGGCACTGGGAGACGTATGGTCTTGAGGCCGTCGCTGGCCGCGTGAATCATCAGAAACCGATCATCCGCCACGATGGCGTCGCCCGAATCACAGTAGATCCACACTCCAGCCTGCCGCGCGATTCCCCGCATCAGTTCGGTGGAAACCGAGAGCCCGGCGATATGGATGGACGTGAAGCCGAGGCGTTTCGTCATGGCCGCACCGATCGTCCCCGGTTCGGTTTCGTAGACGGCCAGGGGGGTGACGCTGTCACCGGGCAAAATGCCCCACTGCGATTTGATGGTGCTGTAGCCCGTGCCAAACGTTTCCGATCCCGGTCCGGTCAGCTGGGTCATGCCGCCAACGGGTCTCAGTGTGTCCGGCACCGGATGGGCGAGCTGGGCGGTCGCCATTCCGGTCAATGCGGAAATGCCTTCGGTGCCGAGAACCTTCCGTTCGGGATCGACGTAGCCGGGACCGTAGAGCCAGACTGCGGTGGCGCCGCGGCGCTTGAGAATCTCATGGAACCGCTTCCGCTCGGCGCCAGTGACCGCGAACGCGTTCAGGAACACGTAGACCTTGGCGTCGATCCGGTCGGCGAGGAAATCGGGGAGCAGATAATATCCCACCGGCGCCCCCACCCCGCCCAGCTTGCCGCGAAGCTGTCCCAGCAGCGGGCCGTTGACGCTGGGGCCGCGGTTGTTGCGGACGTGTGGCATGAAATAGGGGCTGCGCTCGTCCGCGATGATCGCAATGTCCGGCGCGAAGGTGACGGGATCGTCCTTGTGCTTCTCCCAGAACACGTTCAATTGTCCAATGCCGCGCCACAGCTCTGGATCGTTCAACCAACCCCGCCCGAGAAGATCCATGTACCAGCAACCCATGCGCCGCACGAACAGATGGGCGAAATTGCGCTCGTAGTTGTCGATGTTCTGCTTCAGATCCCTGGGAGTCCATCGGCCCTTGGCGCCAGGGATGAGATAGGTGCGGACATCATCCTCGTTGAACCACATCTTCCCGTGAAGCGCCACGGAATCGACGGGAGCATGAAAGTAGCCGGCATGTCCCGGCCAGCGCCCGAAGTACGCAGTCGGCGCGCAGAACAGGTCAATGTCGTCACAGGCCAGCAGACGGCTCCAGCGGGCATGCCCCCCCTCGATGAGCCCGTTGTTGATCTCGAATGTGTAGCCGTAGAAAAATAGGACGGGACGCTTCAGAGAACTGGCGCCCTTGACGATCCCCGCGATGCGAATCATGGCATCCGCCATCCGGTCGTTTCGAAAGGCAAAGAAGTCGATGAGATCCCTATCTTCAGCGGGATGGAGGAACTCGCCATGCGTGGGTGTGTGACGACGCTCGAACGTGGGCAGCCGGACCTGCGCCATGTCCCCTGCCTTCTGTCCCCAGGCGCGCTGGAACGCGGCGTTTGTCTGGTACTTGTCCCGTAGCCAGCGGCACTAATCCGCCTCCACCACGGTGCCATAGCCCGCGTTGTCGGGTGTGCTTCGCCCCGGATAGTTCCATTCGGCTCCCTCATAGGCTGCGGGATGGTAGGCTAGGATCCGTGCTCCCCAGGCCGCTTCGACATGTTGGATAAAGGCGATCAGGCTCGGTTCCAGAATGTCCCACCACCGCTGAGAGCTTGTCGTGACCATTCGGTGTCGTCGGCCATCCTGAAACTGCATCCAATCCTCTGGGTTCTTCTCGAACCACCACGCGGGGGGAAACACGCCGAAGCGGAGGACGATCCTTCCGGCTGGATCGGCGGCGAGCATGGCCGCGCAGGTGCGGTCCACAAGTGCGAAATCAGGCTTCTCGCCTGCCCGCGGAAACGGGATCGAGACATTGACGTGGTGGTCGTGAATGCCCGCCGCCGCCGCGAGCTTGATCTGGTCGATGCAAACACTGTCTTCCCCGCGGGTGTAGGAGATCGTCGATGGGTGGAGCACTTCGATGCCAACATAGGCGTCAGGAGTCCCCCGCAATGAGTACTCAACCGTGTACCGACGCCCCTTCCGGAGTGTCAGACCCTTGTACTCGAGCCGCATGTGCGCGCTGAACCACGGATTCGCGCCGGAGGGATTTTTTCGGATGTCGATGCGGAGACTCTGGCGTCCGGAGTGCTTCTCGACGCTGTCATACTGCCACCCGGCGTCGATCGTCTTGACCTTGGGGTGGATGAAGAAACGCCAGCCCGGAGGCAGCTCCTCGGCGTTCGCGACAGGCGTTTCGAAGGTGCCCGACACGATCAGATTCCCCTTGGCTCCGTCTTCGGTTCCGTCTTCGACCATCCGGATGTCATCGAGCCAGATTGTGCCCGGGCGGGATGTGGCGAAGCCGATCCACAGCTCGGCCAGCCCCTCGCTGTCTTCCGGACAGTCGAACGAGAAGCGTTTCCGCCGCCATTCTCTCCTGGCAACGACGTAGCGCGGTCCGTCCTTGAAGACCCCGAGGAACGAAAGCGGAGTCTTCACGGCACCATCGACAAACAACTGTGGAGCGCCCTGGTATGCTCGCACGGACACAGCGCCCATATCCTGAGTCCGGACACAACCGACACACGCCATCAAGGAGAGAGAGATGAGAAAAGCGGATTTCATCAACGAACGATTCCTATATCTTTGCCTTCCGGATACGCTGGTGCACCGGGACCTTGCATACCTACTTGCTTTGCGAAGTTCGCAGTGCGCACGTTCAAGTTACGCGGCGTCAACCTCAAGCGCATGACCTCTGATGCTCAGAAATCCAGCGGACTTCGCCGCTCCTTCTCCGTCCGGCTCGGAACGGTGCGTTTGTAGATCATCGTCGTTCTCACATCCGAATGCCCAAGCAATTCCTGAATCGTGCGGATATCATAGTTGGCCTGTAGCAAATGGCTGGCAAAACTGTGTCGGAACGTGTGCGGACTCACCTGTTTCGGAATCGCGGCCTGCTGAACCGCGACCCGCAACGCCTTGTTCACATGCGAAGGCTGTAGATGGTAGCGCCGGTATTCGTGCTCCTTGACGACATGGGTCAGGCGCTTGGCTGGAAAAAACCATTGCCAGACGAACCCCTTCGGCGCATTCTTGTACCTCTTCTCCAATTGCGGCGGCAGGAAGGCACCGGCGTAGCCCTTCGCGAGATCATCCTGGCGCAGGGCGGCTAGTTCACGGAAGCGAGTACGGATCTCCGGCAAGAGGATCTGCGGCAACGGCACGGTTCGGTCCTTCATTCCCTTGCCATCATAGATCGTCAGCACAGCCGAGTTCAGGTTGAAGCATTTCACCCGAAGATCAAGGCATTCCGAAATGCGGAGACCGCAGCCGAAAAGCAGCTTCACAATCAGGTCGAACGGTGGTTCCAGATGCTCGATGATCCGATCGATCTCCTCACGCGAAAGAACAACAGGGATATAGCGCCTCCGCTTCGCGCGCACGACACCGTCCACCTTGCCGAACTCCCGTCCCAGCGCATGGCGGAAAAAGAACAGCAAAGCATTGAACGCCTGGTTCTGCGTCGAAGCTGCAACGCCTCTGCGAACCGCCAGATCCGTTAGAAACTCCTTCACATCATCCGTCGAAAGGCTGGCGGGCACCTTGCTCTTGGTGAACGTCTGGAACTTCCGCACCCACATCGTGTAGGTCCTCAGAGTGCTCGGCGAATAATGCCGCAGCTTGATCGTGTTCGCCAGAGCCTCAAACTGCTCGCGCCACGACGCGCCCCCGCCGGACGCAGGGCGACGGCGGGGGGAAAAGGAGGGTGGCACCTCGCGCGCCGGAGACTCCTCCCGAATCTCCTGGGCCGGGGCAGGATGAGGATCGGGCGTTTCACCACCGCCAGAGCTTTCCTCGAGCATCCCGTGATACAACCTGACAGCCGCCTCAGCCTGACGACGCCGCGACTCCGTCTGCCGCTTCGACGCAAGCTTCGCCAGGAACGGAGGCAGACTACCGGCGCTCGCATAGGGATGCCTGTACTTATGGCAGAAGTCCAGATAGGTGCGCAGCCACTTCCTATACCCGTCCTGCTCCCCCTGGGGAACATTCCGAGCTGCCAGCCGGGCGTCGAACTTCCGCCATAGTGCATCCGGTCCCGTGATCAAGATGGATAGCCTCTTCTAACTAGAACACACGATTATGGTATGATATCAATAATTATATGCGTGCCCCCCGAGCTTGTCAACTCCCCGAGGCCATGTATCTTGGATATGGAATCGCCGGACATGAGTCCCTCCGGAATGATATCGAGAAACCATAGAATCACTTGTTGGCCATGGAAAGAAGACTCACAATTCTCGTTGCTGTTCTGGTCGCTTTGGGAGCTCTAGCGCAGGAGGAGACAGCCACGGCACCGTCAGAAGACGGGCGTTCGGTGGTTGACTTCAGTATGCCCGGCGCAGAGGTCAGGCAATGCATAGAGGTCTCTGAGCTAAGCGAGTTCTTTGTGCGGATACCGTCACGTGTCAAGAAGTGGGGGGTGGGGGATGAGTACCTGAATTTGCAGTGGGACTACTGCGTAGGGAGACGTTTTTCGCGGTTCAATTCCGAGTTCTGGTATCAGTCAAATGTCTGCAACACGGCGGCAACCAGAACTCCCAATTATTTGGAGTGGGGGTTCATAGCCGTTTATCCCCGGGACACTGTTTTCTGGATCTATCATGCATCTGACATCATCGAGGACGAAAAGCCCTCGCATGTGATTCAGATCACTGTTGCCCCGCTCTCCGCCGCCGACAGGCGGGCCCGGCTTTCCGAACTCTCCCGTTCGACGAATCTCTCCCACCGAAGGCTGGTATCCTGGCTGGCTGCCGT
>JAGLDW010000610.1 GCA_023145395.1 Lentisphaeria bacterium
CAAGTCTTGCCGCCTGAGGTGGGTAGTCGATTGGGGGAACGCATTCTCGAAGGAGAGCTTGAAAAGCAGCTACCAAGTGGGTGGCACCTGGAAAGAATGGATGTAAGGCCTGGGAAAATTGAGATTCGCATTAGAGAGGGGGAACAGCGAATTGGCTTAGATTTGACAAGGCTGGAGGACGGGGATGAGTTGCGAGGCAGGTGGTTTGCCATCAAACTGGAAGAGGATATTGTCGAGACTGAGAAAAGGGTGGCACTTATTGAAATCGGCAAGATTGTTGATGGATGGTTTTCTGTAAGTCCATGGAGGAATGCTGGAAACAAGTTAGGAAGTCATCGAAAAGATGATGCGGATGGGCTTGAAGCACTTGGAAATGACAAAATTATGGGTTCAAAGGGGTATTTCATTGCCATGGGGGTGCTTCAGTGGATGCTGCTGGTCTTTGGCCTGTTTTGGGCCTTCAGGTCGCCCAGAGAGGCTTGAAAAGGTTTTAAGCAGCCATCACAAAGTCTTCGATTTGTTTGCGATAGGTCTTGGGCACGATGGTGAACCAGATGCCTACCCCGTCGCAGCCCCAGCGTTTGCTTTCACGCATGACTGTTCCCCTTGCCCAAATGACTTCATTGGAATTGGGCAATTGGAATTCCAGGCTGACCATGCTGCCTTCTTCGAGACCTGGTTCAATCAACTTGTGCAAGTACATGCCGTTGGTCGAAATATCAGCCGCCCGAACCGTGTAGGGTTCATCAGCCATGTACTTGTTCAGCAGGATGTCGACTGGTTTTCGGTCATCGATACGTTTTTCAAATTTGTTCTCTTGCATGGTGTCCTCCTGTAGGTCATGGTAGTAGAATATCCCACACAGGCACACATGTCAAGTTTTGGGCCTTTTGAGGATCGGAACTACTTGATAATCGTCTCGCCTGGGTGCTTTTCAGCGAAGGTCTTGGCGTCCTCTGCGTCCCCTACGATATCTCCATAGTGCATGGGAATGCTGACCCCTGCCCCAATGGCCGCCGCGGCTTCTACGGCCTCATCCGCGGTCATGACGTAGGTGCCGCTGACCGGCAGCAAGGCGATATCGGCTTGAAAATCCTTCATCTCGGGAATGAAATCCGTATCGCCGGCAAAATAAATGCGCTTGCCGCCCACGCTGAAAATGTAACCTACGTGCCCTGCGTCTTTGGGATGGAAATCCTTATTGGTGTTGTAGGCCGGCACAGCCTCAATGCTCACTCCCTTGGCCTCGATCTCATCGCCGGGTTTCACGATCAGCACCGAACCTGGCAGCTTGTCCAGCTCGGCCTTGCAGGCAGCAATACCCACGTAGACCGTGTCATCCTTAGCCAACTTCAGCAGATCTTCAGGCGATAAATGATCAAAGTGATCATGGCTGATAAGCACCAGGTCCGCCTTGGGCAGATCGCCTTCCAGATGATAGGGGTCGGTGTAAATGACCACCCCCTCCCCTTCGATGCGAAAAGAGTCGTGATTCAGTCGAAAGATTTTGTCCAGCATGGATGCTCTCCTTGAATCATTCAGGTACGCAGGCGCGCAGAAGGCCTGTACCCAACGGGCCAAAGTTAAAAGCGAAATCACAGGTGTAGCCACCCGGGCAATCGCCGTTTACGCAACAGAAACGGAAGCATTCGTTGCCGCTGCCCCAGTCGGTACAAAGGCCACTGTCGCAGTCGTTGGAGAAAAAGTCCGTAAGTTCGATGATCGTACAGCTGTCGCCGACCTGTCCGGCACCGGGAATAAGGCCAGAGTCGCTGTAGTCATAGCAGGCTTTGAAGCCCGAGTCGCTGGTGGTCAGATTGCCGTCAAACCAGGTGGCTACCCACCAGTCGCAGATGTAGGGATAGGGACAATCCTGTTCCGTGCAACAGAGATTCAGGCATTCATTACTGAAGCAGAATCCATCGCGGCAATCGCTGTCCGTGGTGCAAAGGTCCCCAGTCCATCCGGTGAGACCCGGTTCATTGCACACGCCATGGACCATGTCGCCATTGGGGCTGCTGACCGTCGACAGTCGGCAGGTCCAGCTCGTGGACCAGGCTGACTTGTTGGCGCAATCCACGGTGGTCGAGCAACCGTCGATGCAGACGCTGTCGACCGCATCACACCAATTGGACCTGCAATCTGAGTCCAGGGTACAGGCTTGTCCCAGCGCGAAGGTCCCGGTCGAGGGCCAGCAGAAGCCCGCTGAATCCGTGTTGGAGTAGCTCTGGCAGCCAAAGCCATCCGGGCATTCGTGATCCAGGGGCGTGCCGGGCAGATCCGATGAGTTGTTGCACCAATAAGTACAGCGGTTTTCTCCACCTCCGCTGGAGTGATACTGACAATAGGTGCCGGGGACACAGTAGCCTTCTCCATCCACACAGCGTTCACCCATGCCGCAGATGCCTTCACCCAAGCTGTCCTGATCGATGAAGCCGTCGCAGTCATTGTCTCGGGCATCACAGCTTGATTCCATGACTTCATAGTAGACACCATAATCGCAGCCACTCCACCCGTCTGTACCCTCGCAGACCTGGGCGGCACCGGCGCAGACGCCTAGTTGCATGGGGCATTGGATGGGAGCCAATCCATCGTCCACGCCGAACTGGCAGTCGTTGTCCAGACCGTCGCAGGTTTCGGCCAGTCCTGGTCGCATCTGATCGTTTTCGTCATCGCAGTCCGGTGGGCTGTCGCAGAGCATGACGCCGTCGTGGTCGGTGTCTGCTTCGTTAGCCGGGATCTCACCGTCGCAGTTGGTGTCTTCTCCATCACAGAGCTCTGCAGTAAGGGGGTGAATCGCAGGGTTGTCATCATCACAGTCGCCTTCACAGATCATGTAGTTGTCGCCATCTTCGTCCGCTTCGTTGGCCAAGGGCCCTCCGAAGCAGTCGTTGTCCTTGCCGTCACAGAGTTCTTCCGCCCCGGGATAGACCGTGCCGTCGTTGTCGTCGCAGTCCGGTTGGGCGTCGCAGAGATAATGCCCGTCGTCGTCGCTGTCCAGTTCGGAGGCCATGGGCGCGCCCGAGCAGTCGTTGTCTGCCCCATCGCAGATTTCTGGATTGCCCGGGAAGTTGTGCCCATCGAAGTCGTTGCAATCCGGCACGGCGCTGCAAAGGTAAACTCCGTCACCGTCATCGTCCAACTCGGTCGGGAGAAGTTGGCTGTCGCAATCGTTGTCCTTGCCGTCGCACAGCTCAGTCGCATTGAGGAAGATGTCAGCGTCGGCGTCATTGCAGTCGCCTGCACAGACCATCTGCCCATCGCCGTCGTTGTCTACCTCATCCACATTGGGCGAGCCGTTGCAGTTGTTGTCCTTGCCGTCACAGAGTTCTTGCGCGTTGGGATACACCGTGTCGTCGTTGTCGTCGCAGTCGATGGGCGTCGAGCACAGGAACCACCCATCTCCGTCCGCATCCACCTCGGTGGCCATCGGTCCGTTCAAGCAGTCGTTGTCCAGCCCGTCACAAAGCTCCATGTGGCCCGGATGCACCGTGGGCTGGCTGTCGTCGCAGTCGCCGTCGCAGCCGCGAAATCCATCCCCGTCCCCATCCGCCTCATTGGCCGGCACGATGTCGTCGCAGTCGTTGTCGAAGCCGTCGCAAAGCTCCGGGGCGTCCGGGTAGGTGTTGTTGCTTGAGTCGTTGCAATCGCCCGCACAGATGCGGAAGCCGTCGGAGTCGCCGTCGACTTCTATGGCAGGAGTCACGCCGTCACAGTTGTTGTCTTTGCCGTCGCAGATTTCTGGAGCGCCCGGATAGACCGTGTCGTCGTTGTCGTCGCAGTCTCCGCCGCAGAGGCTGGAGCCGTCTCCGTCCGCGTCCACACCGTCCGGTGTGTCGGGATTGCAGTCGTCGTCGATGTTGTTGCAAGGGACCTCAGCGTGGTCCGGGTGGACTTGAGCGTCGTTGTCGTCGCAGTCGCCGTTGCAAACTGTGTAGGCGTCGCCATCGGTGTTGGCGTCGTCGGGCGTGTTGCTGTCGCAGTCGTCGTCTTGCTCGTTGCACAGTATTTCCGTATTGCCCGGGAAACGGCTGTCGTCGTCGTCGTCGCAGTCCGGGGGCTCGTCGCAGGTGCTCGCCCCGTCGCCATCCAGGTCGGGCCGATCCGGAGTCTGGTCATCACAGTCGTTGTCCACGCCGTCGCAGGCGATTTCCGTGGGGTTGGGGCGATCGTCTGTAGTCGGATCGCAGTCGTTGTCGGTATCGTCGCAAAAGACCTCTTCCGCGTCCGGGTTGATGAGCGAATCCGTGTCGTCGCAGTCGTTTTCGCAAATACGAAATCCGTCCTCGTCGGCGTCGGCCTCATCGGCCGGCACGGTGCCGTCGCAGTCGTTGTCCAAGCCATCGCAAATTTCGTCTGCCGGATAGACCGCACCCTCGCAGACCCCGCTCCACTGGCCTTCAACACAGACCTCAAGGCCGAAATTGCATTCGCCGACCTTGGTGGACGGACCGCAGTC